>JBJFAF010000063.1:0-17265 GCA_051887755.1 Candidatus Coproplasma sp. | reverse complement strand
AATCAGGGACGGGCAAATCGTACTTGAAACGGAGTATGATTCAGCAGAGCTGGATTATTCTGAGAAAATGACCTACTATTGAAATGCGGAAACGCTACTTATAGAAAGGGTAACCATGTCTATCATCGTGGGCGGTTCAAGCGGAACGACAAACTATGAAGCTTCCTTCGAACTTGCCTACGAATACGGCTGTTCGGACTATACTCCTGCGTTGACGGCGTACAATGCGCATAAGAATGCCGAGAACAAGTCGAGCTTCATAGTTGTCCGCAATGCAGGTACGGCAGACGAAAAGCGTACAGAATATACCATAGTCGACGAGTCCGAGTTGGTTGTTTACAACGGGGAAGAAAAGCAATACGCACTTTTTGAAGACCCGTCCTGCACGAACGTTATCGAAAACGCCAAAGAATATATTACTATTAATACGTCTCCCACTCTCTACTTAGGCGAAGACAGGCATTATGCTGATAAGTATAATGCCGCAGTAAAGGACGCAATGATTGCAGAAGAGAGCGAAATTAAAGAGTTAGTAACGCTGACGGAAAACGACGAGATGGTTAGCTGGAAGGACGGCAAGGTTCTGCTTTTAACCTTCCATAAGTATCCCGACAGCTACGTTGAAGGCGAAACGACAGTTACGGGCAGTTGGTATATGTGGACGGTTACCGACAAGGAAATGATTGCTTGGTTCGCAAAATACGGCGATACGGTGGTCGACTGGTCGGTGGCATTTAATCAGCTTTTGGGTATGCCCTTAAGCTCCGCCAACACCCATGTATCCGCAGTATGGGTGGACGTAAATAGTGTCATTCGCCCTGCATACCAACCTGACCCCACTAAACAGCTTACCGCAAGCGATTTAAACGGTAACTCGCTCGGCGAATATAAAGAGTGGTTCAATTCTAATATTCTAATCTCCTACTACTCTTCCTGGGGACAATACCCCTGGACGAGGCTGGGCTACACCTATAATTGGGGCGGCGATAACGAATACGGACTTACCGAATTTCTCGTTCTTAAAAACTCTACTATAACGGTTGAATTCACTAAAACTGTCGAAGAGTTTGCTTCTTGGCTTGAGGCACAGACCGAGACGGACGGAGCTCTTCAAGCCGCATAAGGAAAATAAATATAAAAAAGGATGGTATTTTATGAAAATTAAGAAAATCGTTATAAGTTTATTAACAGTACTTTGCATCGTTTGCGCATTTGCTTTAGCGGCGTGCGGCAATAACGGCAGCAACGACGACCCTAAAGCGACCTATTATACGGTTACTTTCCACGCTAACATTTGGGGGACCGATGAAGATGTTACTGAAAAAAGCGTTGAAAGCGGTAAAACGGCAGCAGATAAAGTTCCCACTAATTTGATTCATTCGGGGTATATTTTCGACGGCTGGTGTACGGACGAAGCTTTAACGCAGGACTTTGATATTGAAAACACGCCCATCACTTCGGATATTTCGCTCTATGCGCGCTGGAAGAAGGATACTGTATATGACAGAGCTTGGTTTTTAAGCGAACTTGAAAAATGCACTGCAAACGCAAGCGCTGACGCCGTAGCGAGAACGACGGTTTCCTATAAGGCTAAGATAGACGGCGCAAGTGCGCAGAGCTTTACTTCAACGATAGAAAACGACAGCATAACGGTTGGAAGCTATAACGTCCGCATGGTAATTACCGCCGATTGGTTTGAAAATGAATTTTTAAACGGCGTAACCGTTACTTCCGAAATTTACCGCCTTAGCAGCACAGTCGGTCAACTTACCACAACAATACATTTCACAAACGCTCAAAATGAAAATCATATTATGACGTTCAGCGTAGATGAGTACGGATACCTTGTAGGCGGCAGCCGTAGGATAGATAACGGCTCGGGTAACGCAACTACAACGCTGTATGTAATTTCATCCGTAACGTATAATTGATATAGGCAAAACAACATTAAAATAATATTTTTAAAATTTTTTCGCAACCTTGCAAAACTCGCCGAGACGGCTGTAGAGTTGCTAAGATTGCAAAGACGAAGAGCGTAACTTACGCTCAGCCAACGGCAGATGAAGCCGCACAAGCCGCATAAAAGCAATATGCGGCGAAATTAAACTGAAAAATCAATAAAAAAAATTTTTTATAGGAGAAAAAACTATGAACTTTATTGAAAAGATTTTCCCTGAACTTGCAGGCAAACCTGCAGCCGTAATAGCAATTACGCTGTCTGTTGCGCTTGTATTCTACGTACTGCTCGTCATTGCAGAATGGAAGATGTTTGTTAAGATGGGCGAAAAGGGCTGGAAGGCTATTATACCCGTGTATAACCTGTACATATTGATTAAAAAATGCAGTAAGCTCTCCCACCTTTGGCAGTTGATTGCGGCAGGCGTACTAATCGTGATTATCGATATTTTATACTACGCAAAGGTCATTTCCACAGAAGCTAATTGGTCGGTCATCGTGTTCGGTCTTTTACAGCTTGCGGCAATAATCTGGGCAGTCGTTATAGAAATAAAAGTTATGCACGGTGTTTCAAAGTCGTTCGGTCACGGCGCAGGCTTTACCGTAGGACTTATACTTTTAGGCTTCGTGTTCCAACTCATCTTAGGTTTTGGCAACTCGCAGTATCAGGCAGTTGAGCAAAAGACTAAAGAGTAAAGTAAAATATATGGAGATGTAAAAAATGGAAAACTTTATCAACTGGGTTCGCGATTTGTCGGGCGGTGCGTTCGACGGCGTTTCCGAACCCGTTATAATCGCAATGAGTATCGTGGCAGGTCTTTTAATCATTGCGTCAATCTTCGCCTTGGGTATTTCGATATACCTTGCCGTAAAGTACGTCGTATACAATAAAAAGAAAAACAGTTGCGGCAAAACGGGCGAGCAGGTTGCAAGGAGCATACTCGACGGCAACGGGCTGGGCAATATAAAGGTTTCTTCTACGGGCTCGATTCTCTTCGGCAACAGCTACAGCCACTATTTCAAAAAGGTAAGGCTTCGTAGATTAACCTGGAAAAAGGACAGTGTGACCTCGCTTGCTATGGCGGCGCAAAAATCCGCCCTTGCCGTGCTTGATAAAGGGGGTGACAAGGATATGAAAACTCGTGTTCGCTTAACGCCCGTTATCTACTTCGGACCCGTTATGTTCATTCCTTTGGTCGTAATCGGCGCTCTTTTAGATATCTTAGTATTTACAAGCGGCAACGGCTTGTGTACGTTTATCTTAACCTGCGTCGCTACGGTAATCTACTTATTATCCTTCGTTATGTCCATTCTCGTCTTAAAGACGGAGAAAAAGGCGCAGAAAAGGGCTTACGAGATTATGAAAGCGCAAGGGCTTGCAACCGAGGAGGAGCTTGCAGACTGTAAAAAGCTGTTCAGGCTTTACAATATTGAATACATCAACGATATGGTCATCGCACTTCTCGAACTCATCTACAGAGTTTTGCAGATTGTTGCGTACGCACAGAACTCTTCATCTTCGTCAAAATAATTAATTTAAAGGAGAAAATAATATATGCCTAACCCTATAATGACGGAAAGCTATATAAAGCTGTTCGGGGCAAAAAACGCAAAAACCGCTTGGAAAAAAATAAAAAACGACGTAAACGCTTTAAAGGAAAATCACGACAAATATTTTAGCAAGTACGACGTCGAGAGAGACGAATGGATAGATAAGCCGCGGTGGATTGCTGAATTAGAAGCTGAAGAAGCTCGAGAAGCGGAGTTCGAGCAGGCGCAACAGGCTAACGTTTCTATTGACCCGAACGACTCTTCCGCTTTGGATAGTTTCGGTAACTATTCCGATTCGGAAAGCACCAATAATTTACAACCCGCCACGAAATATACCGCAGGAATGGTATTCGAAAGCAATTATCTCAATTTCTGCGAAGACGCTTTAAAAGAAGCCTGGAAGAGAAATATCGAGTTCCGCTGTAAGGGAATGCGTTTAAACGAAGATTTGACGCACGTCACGCAGGAATTTAAGGATTATATGAGCGGTATAAACGCCATGCTTGCGCAAAAGGGCGTGGACAATCTTCCTTCCGCTGACGTTATCGATACCGAAGTTGACAAATGGCAACATGATTTTCTCGAAGATTATGAGTATAATAAAGTCGACGTAGCGAAGATTAACCTTTTCGGCAAACATCCGCAGACGGGTAAAGAGCCGAGCATAAAACAAGCCGTTTCAAGCGCACGAAACGCGGTAAACGATATTTGCCGCAGTACGGGCGGCGACAAGTTTAAAAAGTGCGTGGACGCCGTCGTTCAGCTACGCGCAGTAGAGAGTATGCACGCCGAGCGCAGCGGACTGTGGAAGTTTTTTCACCCCATAGACAATTACCGCGAAAAGAGCGCGATAAGGGATATGCGCGAGGCTATCGAGAGTCGTTTCACGCAGGACGAGATTAACGCTATAGGAAACCAAGAGCTTAAGGTCGGCTGGCTGGAAGATGAACGTACGGGCGCAAACGTTCTGCCATCGCAGATAAACGAATTCAGGGTCAACCCCTTGGAGCCCGATGCGGAAGATACTCTTGAACACGAGCTTTCTAACGAGCTTAACGAGCTCAAGTTTGGCGACGGCGAATTGCAAGCACAGCAAAACGGGCGCGGCATCGACTTTGTAGACGACTTGGACAGAGAGAGCCTTTCCGTGTTTGAAGCGGACGACAGCGCAGTTGAGAGCGAAAAGAGCCAACCCCATTCGCAAAACAGCGAGCCGCAGCCTAATAAGAGCTTAAACTCAGGTAAATAATTTGCCGTATTCATAAGATAAAGGAGAGCGATAAAGAATGAAAGAGATTGCTAAAAAAACGAATTTTAAACTTTTAATTTATATAGAGTTGGCGATAGGTATTCTCTGCTATCTAATAATTGCGGTGGTTACGGGGCTCGTAATCTATTATGCAACCGTAGGCGGTCTTGGTTCGGTGGACTTAACGACGGCGATAATCGTACTTGCGGTGTTCTATCTTTTCTTCCTGTTCGGCGGTTGGTGGCTTATTTACCGTTTCGTTATATGGAAGAAATCGCCCGAAACGTTAATATCTACGGACGGCGAGTACCTTTATTTCTATTCTAAGAAAAAGGAGTATAAAGTTGCTTTAGCCGACGTCGAGTTCGTCTTTGCCGCACCTGAAACGCTGCTCATTCACATCATCGGCGGCGGATACGGCGAGGTTCATATAACCGCAAACGGCAAAAAGCGCAAGGTCTACTTCGTGGACGAGGCTAACAGCGTCCCCGACAAGATTACCGCATTATTAGGCGACAGGGCAACTTTCACGTTTTAACTTTATTAAGTAAAGACTTTTTATTTCCCCGACGTAAAAAAAGAGTCGGGGTACTTTTTACGGGGGTGATAGAATTTAACGCTTGAATAAAAAAGCGAATGAATTCATTTCTTTTAACATTTTATATCCTACGGCTTGACAATGCGCATATAGACGGAGTATATTGTAATAAAGGTTCTAAAACGACCGTTCTAAAATGGGTGTTTTAAATTAAAACCTACGGAGGAAATATGCCGCCCAAACCGAAATTTACAAGGGAGCAAGTAATTAAAGCCGCCTACGAAATATGCAGGCGTAGCGGGATAGATGGCGTTACCGCAAACGAATTAAAGAATGCGTTAGGCACGTCCGCAAGCCCTATATTTACGCTCTTTTCTTCTATCGAGGAGATAAGGGGCGAGGTGAGAAAGTACGCTATGGAGCTGTACACGGAAGATACGAACAGGGCGTTCGAGTACGTCCCTGCGTTCAAGCAGTTCGGAAACCTTATGATTTCCTACGCTAATAAAGAGCCGCATATTTTCAAGCTGCTTTTTATGCAAGAGAGCGAAAGCGTATGCACTTACGACGAGATGATGGAAAAATTCGGCGACGGCGTTAAGGCGTGTATACCGCTTTTAGAAAAGGACTACGGCTTAAGCGAAAAGCAGGCAAAGCTTTTGTTCAGGCAAATCTGGCTGTACGCCTATTCGCTTGCGGCGCTGTGCGCAAACGGCGTGTGCACCTTTTCCCCACAGGAAATCAACCAAATGATAGGTCAGCAGTTTATGGCAACGTACGACTATATCGTTGCAGGCAAGGGGGACGAGTTAACCGTTATTCCCGAAAAAATCGTTAAAAGAGAGGATTGATTATGTTAAAGATTGAAAACCTTACAAAGAGCTACGGCGACAAAAAGGTGCTTGAGGACTTGAACTTGCAAATCAACGCAGGCGAAATTTTTGGGTTTATCGGGCACAACGGCGCAGGTAAGTCCACGACGATTAAATGTTGCGTGGGCATACTCAAATTCGAGGGCGGCAATATCTATATCGACGGCACGTCGGTTAAAGAAAACCCCTTAGAGTGCAAGAAAAAGATTGCCTATATTCCCGACAACCCCGACCTATACGAATATATGAAGGGCGTTGAATACCTTAATTTTATAGGCAGTATCTTCAAGGTTGCGCCCGACCTTTTAAAGCAGAGGATAAACAAGTTTGCAGCGGACTTTGAATTGACGGCAAGCCTTGCACAGCCCATTGCGTCCTATTCGCACGGTATGAAACAAAAGCTCGCCATAATCTCCGCTTGGATTCACGAGCCCAAGCTAATCATTATGGACGAACCCTTCGTCGGGCTCGACCCCAAGGCGGCGCACACGCTCAAACTTATGATGAGAGAGATGTGTGATAACGGCGGCGCAATCTTCTTTTCTACCCACGTTTTGGAAGTTGCGGAAAAGCTGTGCGATAAGGTCGCTATCTTAAAGGGCGGTAAGGTCATTCGCTGCGGAACGATGGAAGAAGTCGTCGGCGACGAATCTTTGGAAGAGGTATTCCTCGCAGGGGCTAACGATGATTAAGAGCTTAATTAAAAACGAATTTATCAAGGTTATGCGCCTTTCAGGGCGTACTAAGGATAAAAAGAGCGGCGTAAGCGGTTTTGCAAGCTACTTGATTTTAATGGGCGTAATCGGCGTACTGTTTGCGGCAATGGCTTTCGGCATGTTCACTCTTATGGCGCCTGCCTTTATCCAAAACGGCATAGGCTGGCTGTGCTTTACCTACGCCGCCATTATGGCGATTGTGTTTGCGGTAGTGGGCAGCGTGTTTATGGCGCAGTCGCAGCTCTACAGGGCAAAGGATAACGACTTGCTGTTATCCCTGCCCATACCGTCTAAGCTAATACTGTTTTGCCGTATGCTGCCGCTGTACGCACAGAATTTCTTTTTCTGCTTTATCGTACTCGCGCCTGCGTACGTTGCGTTCTGCATTGCAGGCGGATTCAGCTTTTTGGGGCTGTTGTTCGTATTAGTCGATTTGGTGGTTTTGCCCCTTTTCACGCTTACGCTGTGCTGCCTACTC
The DNA here is from genome assembly GCA_051887755.1 of Candidatus Coproplasma sp. GTDB lineage: Bacteria > Bacillota > Clostridia > Christensenellales > Borkfalkiaceae > Coproplasma. Next base: position 9,905 of record JBJFAF010000063.1, on the reverse strand, counting down.
GGCTTCATCGTGGCGTTTATAGCGTCAAGGGTTAAACACGCAAACATTATCTCGGTAATACTGTCAATTCTTTTGCTTGCGGCATACTTTGCGGTGTATTCGCAGATGAACAACATTATAACGGGTATGGTAGACGGCGGCGCACAGGCGGCTTCGGGCATAAAGACGTACGCATACCCCTTATATCTTGTAGGGCGCTCGGCGGAAGGCGACTGGCTCGGCGGCTTGGTCACTTTTGCAATCTGCGCAGGGCTTTTCGGGCTATTGTATCTGTTGCTCTCAAAAACCTATCTCGGCATAATCACCCGAAAGACCGCCGCATCTAAATCGGTATACAAGCAAAAGATGGTCAAAAGCGGTTCGGTATGGGGCACGCTGCTAAGTAAAGAGAGCAAGAGATTTTTCCGCAGTACGGCTTATCTATTAAACTGCGGAATGGGCGTAATACTGCTTCTTATTGCGGCGGTGTGGTTTATCGCTATGGGAGGTTCGTTCTTCGACGGCTTGCAGAGTGCCAACCCCGATTTAGTTAAAATACTCACGCCGATAATTTGCATAGGAATTTGTATGATTTCTTCTATGGACGGCGTGACCGCACCCTCGGTATCCTTAGAGGGCAAGAGCATATCTATTTTGCAGTCGTTGCCCGTAGAAGGGTATAAACCGCTGTTTGCAAAGGTATTCTTCCATGTTATGTTCAACACGCCTATGGCAATCATATGCGGTGTGATTGCCGCAATAATGCTTAAGGTTTCGGCGGTGGGATATATAGCGTTTATCTTAATGCCCGTTGCAACCAACTTTTTATTCGGTGCGTTGGGGCTTATATTCAACCTATTAAAGCCTATGCTCGACTGGGACAACGAAACGGTGGTGATTAAGCAGAGCATAAGCGTACTCTTTTTAATGCTTGCCGTGTTTGTAATCTTCGGCGTGCTCGTCGGGCTTAGCTTTGCCGCAACGCTTATAATCAGCGGGGAAGTATACCTAATAATCTGCACCCTTTCGCTTGCCGCAGGCGCTGTCTGTGCGTTTGCGTGGATAAAGAAGTTCGGCGTGCGCATTTGGGAAAATTTGTAAAGAGGAAAAAGACTATGGACGAACTTATAGCTTGTTGCGGATTAGACTGCTCGGCTTGTCAAGCGAGAGAAGCTACCCTAAAAGACGATAATCAATTAAGGCAAAAGGTTGCCGCAAAGTGGAGCGAGCTCAACGGCGTGCTCATTACGGCGGATATGATTAACTGCGTAGGCTGCAGGGCGGAAGGCGTTAAAACGCCCTTTTGTCAAAGCCTGTGCCAAATACGCCTCTGTGCCTTAGGCAAGGGCTTTGCAACTTGCGGCGACTGCCAAAATATGGACGGCTGTAAAATCGTGAGCGCCGTTCATTCGACCAACGAAAAGGCGAAGACTCGCCTTAAGAATAAGTAATAAGGTAAATTATGTTACATTTCAAATTACAGGCGGCGTGCCTGTTCATAATAATCTATATATTGATTTCTTGCTTAATGGAGAGAGCAGGCGGCGAAAAGAAAAAGCGCGGAGGAGTGTTCTTCGGGCTTATCGCCGCAGGAATAGCCGAAATTATCTTCGACGGAGCAACGGCGTACACGGTAAACGCACAGGACGTAGTGCCGCCTATAGTCAACCTTTTACTGCATCTTTTCTTCCTTCTTAGCATAGACCTTTATATATTTATAGTGTTTATATATATTCTCAGCATATCGGAAGGTTTGCCCGCTAAAAAGCGGTGGTATGCGCTGATTATCTCGCCGTTTATCGTAAATGCGGCGGTCGTTTCGGCGTTTATACCCAAATTATATTACGTTACGGGCGGAGTAACCAACTACTCTATGGGCGTGTCGGTGTACGCCTGTTTCGTAATGGCGGCGGTGTATATAATTATGTCCGTTGTTACGGTGTTCCGCAGGTGGCGTTACCTTGAAAAGCACAAAAAAATAAGCATACTGACGAGCCTTACGGCGATGAGTGTAATAACCTGTCTGCAGATGATTTTCCCCGAACTGCTTATTACCGCCCTTGCTCCTACGGTAATTATTTTAGGGGCGTACCTCAATCAAGAGAACCCCTCATTGCAAAGGCTTGGCAGGTTTCATAACGATATGGTTATGGGCTTTTCAACGCTTATTGAAAACCGTGACGACAGCACGGGCACTCACGTTCTGCGCACTACGGCGTACGTTCAACTCATCGCAAAAGAGTTGCAGAAGAGGGGATATTATAAGGAGCAGTTGACCAAAGATTATATTTCCGATTTGGTTATGTCCGCCCCTATGCACGACGTGGGCAAGATTGCCATTCCCGATAACATATTGAAAAAGCCCGGCAGGCTGACCGACGAGGAGTTTGCCATTATGAAGACGCACGCCGAGCGCGGCGGCGATATAATTAAACAGACCTTCGGGCATACGGGCAAAAAGGAGTACTCTCAAATTGCCTATGAAGTCGCCCGTTACCACCACGAAAAGTGGAACGGCAAGGGCTATCCCGAGGGGCTGTACGGCAAACAGATACCCCTCTCCGCACGCATAATGGCGGTGGCGGACGTGTTCGACGCAGTATCGGCAAAGCGTTGCTATAGGGACGCAATGCCGCTCGAGGAGTGCTTTAAAATCATTTCCGACGGTGCGGGCAGGGATTTCGACCCCATAGTCGCCGACGTATTTTTGGATATGAGAGAGAGCGTAGAGGAAATCTGCCGTTCGGGTATGGAACAGAAGGTCACCTTTGAGGACGTGGAAAGCGGCAATTTAACCGAGTAAAAGAGGAGTTACGGATATGAAAAAAGTTAATAAATTAATCTTTGCAGTTTTTGCGGCGGTTGCGGCGGTTGCGGCGTTTGCGCTGTGCGCCTTTTGCGGGTGCGGTTACACCAACGGTGCATATTGGACGGACGTAGACTATGCCAACGAGAGCGCATATACGGTAGGCGACGGTGAAATTGAAGAGAGTATCTCGGAAATCGCTATAGATTGGGTGTGCGACGACGTAACCGTTAAAAATTACGCCGTCTCAAACGTTAAGCTTGAAGAGACTGCGGACAAGGAGATAGATGAGGCATTGAAGCTCAGATATCTTGTGGATAACGGCAAATTAACCGTACAGTTCGCCACCAACGGCAGACACGATATCAAAGGGTTAAACAAAAAACTCACTGTGCTTGTACCGATGGAAACGGCATTGGATAAGCTGGATATAAAGAGCGTTTCGGGAAATATAGAAACGGTAGCGTCGGTTAACGAATTATATGTGAACAACGTTTCGGGCAGCGTGACGGTAAACGGTGTAATCAGCAGCGTACACGTCAATACCGTATCGGGTGCAATAAACATAGTCGGCGGCGGAGTGTTGCAGGCAAACAGCGTTTCAGGCAATATCAGGCTTTACACAAACGGCGCCTCCGACATAGACGTATCTACGGTTTCCGGCAATATAGATTTAGCTTTAAACGAAAGTCTCGGCTTCACCCTGACCTTTAAAACGACAAGCGGCAAATTCAGTTCAGCCCTGGCTACGACTAAAGACGGCAATACCTACACCCGTTTAGAAGGCGGCGTGCCCATATCTGCCAAGACGACTTCGGGCAACCTGAATATAATTAAGTATGTTTATTAAACGGAGACGACTATGAACGAAATAAAAATCAACGGAATTTACAGGCACTTCAAGGGGGACTATTACCTGCTTTGCGAGGTGGCAACCCACTCCGAAACTAAGGAAAAGTACGCAGTCTACCGCAGATTGTACGGCGACGGCAGTTTATGGGTAAGACCACTTGATATGTTTTTAAGCGAGGTCGACCGTGAAAAGTACCCCGACGTCAAACAAAAATATCGCTTTGAATTGCAGAATATTCAGAGCGTGGTCAAATAATATTTAGGAAATAGAAATGACTTTAAATCAAATCAAATATATAATAACCATAGCCGAAAAAGGTGCGTTTTCACGAGCGGCGGAACAACTTTACGTCTCTCAGCCATCCTTGACCGAGGCGGTTAAGGACGCAGAGAGCGAGTTGGGCTTTTCCCTTTTCAACCGAGGCAACAAGGGCGTCACTCCCACTGCAGAGGGTGCGGAATTTATAAAGTACGCCCGTCAAGCGTATGCACAGTTCGAGGCGTTAGAGGAAAAATTCGTCGGCGGCAAGAACTATAAAAAGGCGTTCTGCGTGTCCACTCAGCACTATTCCTTTGCCGTAAAGGCGTTCGTGGAGGCGGTTAAGGCGTTGGACGCAATAAATTACGAGTTTGCCATAAGGGAGTGCAAGACGAGAGATATTATCTCAGACGTCGCATCGCTTAGGAGCGAGATAGGCATATTATATATAAGCGACTTTAACAGGGCGGCTATTCAAAAGCTTTTAAACCAAAACGAGCTTACGTTTAAGCCGCTTAAAAGCTGTAAGGCGTATGCGTATCTTTGGAAGGGTCATCCCTTGGCAAAGTGCAAGTCGGTAACCTATTCTCAGTTGAAGGAATATCCCTGCCTGTCGTTTGAACAGGGCGACGGTGCGTCGTTTTATTACGCCGAAGAAATAATAAGCACGAGGGTGTTCCCCCGAGTAATTCACGCCTGCGACAGGGCGACTATGCTCAACTTAATGGTGGGCTTAAACGGCTTTACCGTATGCTCGGGCATAATCTGCGAGGAGCTCAACGGCGACGACTTTGCGGCAATCCGCCTTGACGGAAACGACCCCGAATTTGCAGAGGAGATGCAAATAGGCTATATCGTGCGCAAGAACTCGTCGCTCAGCGAAATATGCCTTTCTTATATAGAGGAATTGAAAAAGTACCTAAAAGTAGCTTGATTTTGCTATAGGTAAAACCTATGGTCAAGTATATTTTTTAAGTATTTTACAAATAGCAAAGCCGCTGTTATAATAGAGCCATCAAAAACGAAAGGAGAAAAAACCTTATGGCACTCGATATTACTAACAGCAACGAATGGAGCTTTGAAACTAAACAATTACACATAGGACAGGAAAAGGCGGACCCCGTAACGGACGCAAGGGCAGTACCCATCTATGCGACGACCTCTTATGTATTCCACGACAGTCAGCATGCGGCGGACAGATTCGGTTTAAAGGATGCGGGCAACATCTACGGAAGACTTACCAACCCCACGCAGGATATATTTGAAAGAAGAATAGCTGCGTTGGAGGGCGGCGTTGCGGCGTTGGCTGTCTCCTCAGGTGCGGCGGCAATCAACTACGCTATTCAGGCGCTGGCAAGAAGCGGCGAGCATATCGTAGCCGCAAAGAACATCTACGGCGGAACGTATAACTTCTTAGCGCACACCCTGCCTTTAACGGGCAATATCACCACAACTTTTGTTGACCCCTATGAAGAGGGTTCGTTTGAAAAGGCGATTCGCCCCGAGACGAAGGCAATCTTTATCGAAACGCTCGGCAATCCCAACTCCGACCTGTCCGATATAGAGGGCATTGCAAAGATAGCGCACGAGCACGGACTTCCCCTCGTGGTCGACTCGACCTTTGCAACCCCCTATCTTATAAGACCTATAGAGTACGGTGCGGATATAGTCGTACACTCCGCAACCAAATTCATAGGCGGTCACGGTACGGCAATCGGCGGCGTAATAGTCGACGGCGGCAAGTTCGATTGGGAGGGCAGCGGCAGATACCCTTGGATATCCGAGCCTAACCCTAGTTATCACGGAATATCTTTTGCTAAAGCGTGCGGAGCTGCGGCATACGCAACCTATATAAGGGCAATCTTACTTCGTGATACGGGTTCAACCTTATCGCCCTTCCACGCATTCATCTTCCTGCAGGGTTTGGAAACGCTTTCATTAAGGCTTGAGAGGCACACCTATAACGCCTTAAAGGTTGTGGAATACCTTTCCAAGCACCCTCAGGTGGAGGCGGTTCATCACCCCTCGCTTGCAAGCTCACCCTCGCACTCGCTTTATAAAAAGTACCTGCCCAACGGCGGCGGTTCAATCTTTACCTTTGAGGTCAAGGGCGGGGCTAAAGAGGCGCAGAAGTTTATTGACAACCTGCCCATCTTCTCTCTTCTTGCAAATGTGGCGGACGTAAAGTCGCTGGTCATTCACCCCGCAAGCACGACCCATTCTCAACTTTCGGAAGAAGAGCTTGCAAACTGCGGAATTAAACCCAACACTATACGTTTATCAATCGGCACTGAGAACATAAACGACCTGTTAGCCGCTTTAGGCAAAGCATTTGATAGTATTAAGTAATAAAGCGCATCTACGCAAAGGTGCATACCCCAATTTTAATATATATTAGGAGAATATAATTATGGCAAATATATACACTTCGGTACAGCAGCTTATCGGCAAAACGCCGCTTGTAGAGCTTAGCAATATAGAAAAAGAACTCGGTTTAAAGGCAAGGGTTTTGGTCAAGTTAGAGCTTTTTAACCCCGCAGGCTCGGTCAAAGACAGGGTGGCAAAGTCAATTTTAGACGACGCAGAGAAAAGGGGCGAACTTACCCCCGACACGGTGATTATCGAACCCACTTCGGGCAACACGGGCATAGGTCTTGCGTCGGTTGCGGCGGCAAGGGGATACAAAGTCGTTCTCGTCATGCCCGAAACGATGAGTATAGAGCGCAGAAAGCTTATGAAGGCGTACGGGGCAGAGCTCGTTTTATCCGACGGCAAAAAGGGTATGAAGGGCGCAATCGCCAAGGCGGAGGAGCTCAAGGCGTCCTATCCCTCGGCGATAATCGCAGGGCAATTCGTAAATAAAGCCAACCCCGCCGCACACTATAATACGACGGGTCCCGAAATCTTCGAAGATACCGACGGCAAGGTGGACGTATTCGTCGCAGGCGTAGGCACGGGCGGCACGGTGACGGGCGCAGGCAAGTATTTAAAGGAGCGTATTCCCACTTTAAAGGTGTTCGCAGTCGAACCGGCAGGCTCGCCCGTACTCTCGGGCGGCAACCCCGGTCCCCACGGCTTGCAGGGCATAGGCGCAGGTTTCGTGCCCGACGTGCTTGATACGGGCGTATACGACGGCGTAAAGCAGGTCAACGAACAGCAGGCGTATGCGGCGGCAAGGCTTATCGGCAAAAAGGAGGGCGTGCTCGTGGGCATAACTTCGGGTGCGGCGGCACATGCGGCAATCGAGCTTGCAAAACAGGACGAGTACGCAGGCAAGACCATCGTGGCAATTCTTCCCGACGGCGGCGGCAGGTATTTATCTACTCCGTTGTACGATATCGAAGGGTAATTTCGGGCGTTCAATGCACAACCCCGAATAAGGTATAAATTAATATCCAAATATAAAGGGCATATCGGCTTAATCGGTATGCCCTATCGTTTGCATTTTTTAAGGTTAAGTATTATACTATTCGTAAGTAACTATGGATAAGATAATAAAAGATACTTCTTTCGACGAAGAGAGGGCGCTTTACGCAAGTGAAAATTTAACGCTTATAAACGTGCGTATCGACGGCGAGGCGGATGGCGAAAGTGCGATTAAGGAGAGTAAAAATATTACGGCAAAAAACTGCTATTTCAACCTGCGCTATCCAATGTGGCATGTGCACGGGCTGAAGATAGACGGCTGTACCATGACAGAAAATTGCAGGGCGGCGCTGTGGTATACGGACGGCGCAATGATTGCAAACAGCACGCTCGGCGGCATTAAGGCGGTCAGGGAGTGCAATAACGTAGAGCTTTTAAACTGTAAAGTCAACTCGCCCGAATTCGGTTGGTTCACGCAGGGTATAGTTATAAACAGCTGTCAAATAACAAGCGAATACTTCCTGCTAAAATCGGCGCAAATCAAATTAAAGAACACCGTTTTCGAAGGCAAATATTCCTTTCAGTACGTTCAAGGCGGAACGATTGAAAATTGCACGCTCAACACGAAGGACGCTTTTTGGCACGCAAAGGGGTTACATATAAAAAACTGTAAGATCTACGGCGAATATCTGGGTTGGTATTCTGAAGATTTGGTCTTTGAAAACTGCGAAATCCGAGGCACTCAACCCCTGTGCTACTGCAAGAATTTAAAGCTTATAAATTGCAGTATGCAAGGGTGCGATTTGGCGTTTGAAAGGAGCGAGGTTTTCGCCACGGTAACTACGAAAATCGACAGCGTTAAAAAGCCGTACACGGGTACTATAACTGCGTCGGCGATAGGGGAAGTCGCAGATTGACCCCGTTTGTATCTATGAAGAGATATGTACCGGATAAGGTCTAAAAAAAATTAAAAACCGCAAGAGGGAAAGGCGTGTGACAGCCTTTCTTTTTTTGTCTTATTTTTTCACTAAATACATTGACTTAAAATACTTTTTGGCGTAAAATGTTACCGAATATATTTTATGATAAGGAGAATATAATGGACAAAAAACTTATAAGACGCATCGTTGCTGTGGTGATGACTTGCGCCTCTATCAGTGCGTTGGCGTTCATAGGCTGTAATACAAAGCCTGCTACGCCTAATAATCCCGGCGGTTCCGAAGTTGAAACGCCCGGGGAAGAAAGTGTTTCTTTAAATAAGACCTCGGCGTCGATTACCGTCGGCGGCTACGTTATTTTAAGCGCATCCGTTACGCCCAACACCGTAAGTCAGACGGTAACGTGGACGACTTCCGACCCTAACGTGGCAACCGTGGAAAACGGCTACGTTACGGGCGCAGGCGTAGGTACTGCAACCATAACCGCAACGAGCGTGGGCGGCAAGACCGCTACATGTACGGTGACCGTAACTGCGGCAGACTCCGTAAACGTACCCGTAACGGGGGTAACGCTTAATAATAGCGAGTTAACTTTACGTCCCAACGGCACGGCAACCTTAGTTGCTACGGTAGCGCCTTCCAACGCAACGATTAAAACCGTAACCTGGTCATCTTCCAACACGGCGGTAGCAACCGTAGCAGACGGCGTAGTGACGGCAGTTGCGGAAGGTACTGCAACTATAACTGTAACCACGGAAGACGGCAGCAAGACCGCAACTTGTGCGGTAACCGTACAGGCGGCAGACCCCGAAACGCCTTCCGACTATACGGCTAACGGTGATTATGTACTGACCTTTGCGGGCGATGCGGGTATATACACTTCATTGAAGGCAGACCCTACTTCGGACAGCGGCTATCAAACAACCTACTTTAAGGTAGCAACGGGCGACTATCTGTACGCCAATATGAAGCTGCAGGCGAATAAGATTATAAAAGTTAGCGGTAAGGCTATAGCTTCTAACAAGACAGATTCTTCCAAGAACACGAATCTTGGCGTATCGCTTAAGAGCGGTTCTACGGGTGCTGTAAGCGGTTTGCCCGACCCCATCAATTTCGCACAAGCAGATGGCGAAAAGGCGTTCAACTTTGAATTAACCGTAACCACGGAAGGCGAAATCGTCCTTGCGTTTACGAGAAGTTCTGGCAATACGGGTTGTGAAATTACTGCACTCACGATAACGATTTCTGACGCAGGACCCGTAGATGTTGAAAGCGTAAGCCTTAACAAGACTTCGGGCAGTCTTTTCGTAGGCGCAACCGAAACGCTTACGGCAACCGTTACGCCTTCAAATGCGACGAATAAGGATGTTGTTTGGACTTCTTCCGATGAAACGGTAGCAGCGGTTGACCAAAACGGTAAGGTAACCGCACTCAAGGCAGGTACGGCAACGATTACCGCAACCGCCGCAGACGACGAAACTGTAAAGGCAACTTGTGCCTACACAGTATCCAAAGTTATGCCCGCAGTTATAACCATCGACAGAGAAGAGGCAACCATTGAAATCGACGGCACGATACCCTTAATCGCAAAGGTTAGTCCCGACAACACGACGGTCAAAACCGTTACTTGGTCGTCTTCCGATACTTCGATTGCAACCGTTGACGCAAACGGCGTGGTAACGGGCGTTTCGACGGGCAGCGTTAC
>JBJFAF010000062.1:0-4112 GCA_051887755.1 Candidatus Coproplasma sp. | reverse complement strand
TTTTAACGTCGTGAATGACGAATTTTTGTCCGCCGAGCCGTTCGGCAAAATGCACCGAGAGCATATCCGTAATATCGTTGTCGGGCGAATAGGGGGCGTACAAAACGCCGTCGGAATTTTCCATAAAGCGCAAAAACCCCTTCATTCTGTGCGTTTCTCCCGTCACCTTAGAAATTGTGTCCGTCGCCTCCAAAACTCTCGGGTCTGCCTGCATATTGCGCACCGCTCCGCCGTTTTTGACTATCAGCTTAACATATGCAAAAGCAATATTTTCCTTAAGTGCGTCACAACTTCTAAGTATAAGTTTAATATCGTTTAACGCCCCTGCGTCCAACGAGTTGAGCTTGCGCTTAACCCTCTCAGCTTTTTGTCCGTCCGTTTCAACTTCTATAAGCTCGTACCCAAGCCCGAGCTGTACGTTGCCCTGCGAAGTTATTATGCAGTCCTCGTCTTTATATGCGTTAAAGACGGCGGTATAAAAACAGTCCTCACTGCCGTCGGTAATATAATACGTCATATTTCACCCGTGAGGGCGCTTAAAGCGACCGAAGGGGAGGAGAACATAGAAAGCTGTTCGGCATTTCCGTTGCGCTCTTCAAGCATAAGCGACGCATTCACCGTGCTTACGTTTTCCGAGCCGTAAAATTTCCCCTTGCAGGTGATAAAGTGTTTCGCCCTCTTAAGTATTATGCGCATTTTAGCAAGATTATCAAAGTCGAGAGAGGTATATTTTCTCGCCTCGGTTATGCGGTATGCGCCCCTCGCACCTATGCCTGGCACTCGCAAAAGGCTCTCTAAGGGGGCGGTGTTGACCTCTACGGGGAATAATTCCATATGCCTTAACGCCCAGGCGCACTTAGGGTCAAGCTCGGTAGAGAGGTTTTCGTCCTCGTCGCAAAGCTCGTCTACGCCGAACCCGTAAAAACGTATAAGCCAATCGGCTTGATACAGCCTGTGTTCCCTTAAAAGCCCCGCACCTATCTGCGGCAGTTTGGGGCTTTTAACGACGGGTATATAGGAGGAGTAGTAGACCCTCTTCAGCCCCATACGCCTGTATAGAGCCTCCGTAAGGCGCAAAATCTGCCCGTCGCTCTCGGGAGACGCACCCACAATCATCTGCGTCGTCTGCCCTGCGGGGATAACCCTGCGGCTGTATTTTATCTTGTTTTCCTTGTCGTAGCGTATAGCCTCGCTAAGCTTTTTAATAGGAAGCAGAAGGCTGTCCTTCGTCTTTTGAGGCGCAAGCAGTTTAAGCGACTTTTCGCTCGGAAGCTCTACGTTAAAGCTCATTCTGTCGACGTATTTTGCCGCCCGCATAATGAGTGCGTCGTCGGCGTGCGGTATTCCCTTCAAATGGATATACCCGTTAAAATTATAGACCTTCCTCAGCTTTATAACCGTGTCGGTCAAAAGCTCCATTGTGCGGTTGGGAGAAGAGAACACGGCGGAGGATAAAAACAGCCCCTCGATATAGTTGCGCTTATAAAAATTAATCGTCAACTCGCAAATCTCGTCGGGGGTAATGTTCGCCCTGGGTACGTCCGCACTGCGCCTGTTGGGGCAGTATTCGCAGTCGTATAGGCAGTCGTTGCTCATAAGTATTTTTAAAAGAGATATACATCTTCCGTCGGGGGTAAAGGAGTGACATATCCCTCCGACGGAAGCGTTACCTAATCCCCCTTTCATGTTCACCCGTTTTGAACCCGAAGAGGAGCAGGAGACGTCGTACTTTGCGCTTTCGGTCAATATTTCAAGTCTTTTTGCGTCGAGCATACCGCCTCCTCCTTATACAAACATTTGTTTGTATAAGTATGATACCACTCGAAAAAACCTTTGTCAACCCATTATAGATAAAAAAATATTAAACTTTCACCCACTTTTCATTGATTGCCCCTTTTGTTATTGCAAAAATGGGTTTATAATTATAGTGTAATATAATAGCGAGATAATAGCGAGGTATTTTATGAAGGTTCTTATAGTAGACGACGAAGAGATGATAAGAGGTGTCTTAAAGGAATATGTAGAGTTTGAAGGCAACGAGGCATACGAGGCGGCTGACGGTATGGAGGCTGTTAAGATGTGCAAGGATACCGACTTCGACGTCGTGTTGATGGACGTAATGATGCCACGACTTGACGGGTTTTCCGCCGTTAAGGAAATTAAAAAGAACAAGGACGTCCCCGTCATAATGCTTTCCGCAAGGGGGGAGGAGTACGACAAGCTGTTCGGCTTTGAAATAGGGGTGGACGACTATGTTACAAAACCTTTCTCGCCCAAGGAGGTTATGGCGAGAATCAACGTCGTGACCAAGCGTAAACAGCAAAAGGACGAAACGGACGATAAAGTCTCGTTCGAGGGCTTAACCGTAGATATGGCGGGAAGAAACGTATTCGTCGACGGCGAAAAGATAGATTTAACGCCCAAAGAGTACGATATACTCTTCTATTTTATAAAAAACAAGGGCATTGCCCTAACGCGTGAGAAGCTGTTGTACGACGTATGGGGCTTTGATTTCTACGGCGACGACAGAACGGTCGATACGCACATTAAGATGTTGCGTGCAAATTTAAAGCAGTACCGCAAATTTATCGTAACCTTAAGGGGGGTCGGCTATAAGTTCGAAGTCTAAGGGGAAGAAAAAGTTACCCCTCAAACCAAAAAAAATATATAGCACCAACGTAATTTTATGGAGGTATTTCGTCCTGTTTACGTTCGGTATTGTTGCCGTAATTTCGTTAGTATTTTACGGCATTTTGTCGAACACGGGTTTATCGGGCGCAGAGAAGAGAGTGCAGACCATAAGCAGTAGCATTGTCGAACGGCTGACCGACCCCGATTTAACGGCGGAACAGCGGCAGGGCATAGTCTACGAATACGCCCTTGAGGAGGGCGTTTCAACTTTCCTCTTCGACGATGCGGGCAAAGATATGTTGAACGACGGCTATCTCAGCGACGAACAGGTTAGTGAAATCTACAGCTCGGTTAACGAAAAGGTACCCGACTGGAGGGAGGGCAAGGTGTACGACTTTACCACACAGTTAAACAAGAGGGTTGCGTACAACGTCGTGACTTGTTTAATCTGCGGCGGTCAACAGGCAAAACTCCTCGTGCGCTATCCCGTAGGACCCGTCGTAGCGTCCGTATCAAGGGTGCAGATAATACTCGCCATTATCGCCGTCGTCGCAATCGTTATAGCCTTTTTTATATCCTATACGCTTGCTAAAAAGCTGTCCTCGCCGTTAAGGGAAATTTCAGGCACGGCGAAAAAGCTTGCAAGCGGCGACTATTCGGTTCAGTTTACCTCTGCGCAGTATGCCGAAATCGCCACCCTTTCGGACAGCTTGAACTATATGAAAGACGAGATGAAGAAGTCCGACGACTTTAAAAAGGAGCTCCTCGCCAACGTCTCTCACGATTTAAAGACGCCGTTGACGATGATTAAGGCGTACGCCTCTATGATTAAGGAAATCTCGGGCGACGATAAAGCGAAGAGGGAAAAGCACCTACAGGTTATAATAGACGAATCGGATAGACTGACGGGGCTCGTCAACGACATTTTAAACACCTCGAAAATAAGCTCGGGATTACAGGAATTAAACGTAAAGGTATTCAACTTGACCGACTTGATTTTCAGCGTTATAAATAAATTCTCCTATCTTCAGGACACGCAGGGCTATTCGATTATGGTGGACGTAGACCCGAATATGTACACTTCGGGCGACGAGGAAAAGCTTTGTCAGGTCGTATACAATCTCGTATCAAACGCAATAAACTACACGGGAGAAGATAAGACGGTTTACGTTGCTCTCAAATATGTGCCTCAGACAAACTTTATAAACTTCTCCGTGCGTGATACTGGTAAGGGAATAAGCGACGAGGAAATTGCGCATATTTGGGACAGGTATTACCGAAGCAAGGACAGCCATACGCGCCCCGTCAAGGGCACGGGTCTCGGCTTGAACATAGTGAAAATCATTATGGAGAGCCACCGTTTCAGCTACGGCGTAAATTCCAAGGAGGGAGAGGGTTCGACGTTCTACGTGAATTTCCCCTACGTTCCCTCAACGCCCGAAGAGTAAGGCGGCGTAAATAAATTACTTTCACAACCGACG
>JBJFAF010000061.1:0-17632 GCA_051887755.1 Candidatus Coproplasma sp. | reverse complement strand
TCGCAATAGTTCGTCGCCTTTACGTTTTGGCTCGGTCATTTACTTCATTGTAAACTCCCGTCGCCAAATCCGCAGGCTCCTGCTCTTGCTCGCATCTATAAAGAGATACATACCCGAATAAGGTGAAGAATGTTATAAAAATAAATTTAACCAAATTTATTCTTTATTCTTTATTCTTTTATAAACAAGGCACATACAAAAAACTTAAGGTAAAAAAATTATCCGCCCTGCACTTTCCGTGCGGGGCGTTTTAATATTATAATCCACCCTTTAACAAACAGGGCGGACTGCATTAAACAGTCCGACCTATAACGTTGCTCAAAAATTAATATATTTCCTCAGTCTTCGTCAAAAAATTCGGTTTTGCGCTCTATGAATTTATCTATAATATCATCAGCTTGTTCCTTGGTCAGGCGTTTGCCCCATTCTACGGGGGCAAGTTCAGCGTTAGTCAGCCCAAAATAGGCAAACCTTGCCGTCTTGTTGCGGTAGGTGTCGTTCCACTTGTCGAACAGGTCGGGGTTGATATGCTTATCTAATTTACAGTCGATAAAATCGCACTTGCCGAAATCTCTCCAAGGTCGGGCAAGATACACCGTGCCGTCGCCTGCGCCCTCAGAGCGGAACGTGCAATTATAGAAGACGTAGCCCGTCTCCTGCTTTAACGAATGGCAGGGAGCGGCAACGTAGCCGTACACCCTCTTTTCGGCAATAGATATAAGCTCGCAGTTGATAAAATACGCCTCCGCACCGCCGAAAATAAAGTCGACGTTGCCGTAAATTCTGCAACCCTCGTAAAGCTGAACGGAGCCGCCCTCCATATAGAGTTGGTCGTGCGGGATAAAACCGTCGTAGTAAGTAGGGTCGTCGGTCAAGCCCGAATAGCGTATAACCAAATCGTCGGGGAAGGGAGCGGTGAACAGCGTATCTTGAGTAGAGCGCAAATCGACGTTTTCCGCCTTGAAAACCTTGGCGTTGACCGAAAGTGCAACGCATTGCCCGACCTCCTCGGGTTTAACGTTTAAATTAGCGACGGTCAAATTCTTCAACACGCACCGTTCACCCGTCACACACAATGTGAAAGTGCGGAAGGTGTTGTATTCTCTGCCGTCAATATTGGCTTTTTTTGCGTAATCGTCATAACAAATTTGCGTTGTTTCACGGTCTTCGCCGATGAGCGAAACGTCGTCTGCTGCAATCACCGCTTTACAGCGATAAACGCCTTTTTTCATATATATTGTGGTCGGTTCGGCTATTTTGGACAATATGTTCGATAAATCGTCGTCGGGTGTGACCGTTAAAAATTTCATAAAGTCTGCTCCTTTTTACGGGAGATATTATATCACGTTTTTTTTTGAGAAACAATTAAAAAAAGTATTGATTTTTGAGAAGTCGCGTGTTATAATGATTAAGCTAAATGTGATAATGTCACAAAATATGCACGGAAAGAGTGTGCTATTTTATAGGATATGCGAAAGAACGGTTCAAGACTGATAACTGTAGAACAATATAGATTAACCGACTTATTTTTATTTGCCGTAATTTTAGTGGTTGCAGAGCTTGCGGCGCACTTCGCCGTTCGGTGGCTCCCGCAGGAGGCTATTTACACCGTATCTTTTATGGTTCCTATCGTTCTGCTCGTTATGGCAAGGTGGGGTTGGCAGGGCGTTTTTTATGCGATTGCCAGCGGGTTGATTGTTTGTTTGTTCAATCTAAAAAGCATAAACGGCGTTCAGTGGGCAAGCTATCTGATAGGCAATGCGTTCATAGCGCTGATGCTCTTGCCTAGATACCTGATAGGAATAAATAAAATTGCTTCGAAATGGTGGGCTACTGCGCTATTTGCCGTAGGCGGTTGGCTGTGCGTCTACTTGGGGCGTTCGATTGTATGGGCAATCGCATATGCAATAAGCCCTATCGAGGGCGCAACGGCGGCGAGCGGGTTCGTGGCTTTTGCAACCTGCGATGTGCTCTCGTTGGTGATGGCGGTTATAGTTATGCTTATTATGCGCAAGCTCGACGGTATGGTGGAAGACCAAAAGTCGTACTTAGAGCGCCGTTACAGCGAAAAGAATGAAAAAGTTCGCCGTGATAACTACGGCGAAGAGCTCGCTGAAATCGACGAAGAGGCTTTGGAAATATTAAATAAGGAAAACGATTTGTTCGACTGATAACGATTTTTCGTCTAAAGTCGGCAAAGCAAGCAGAAAAAACTTTCGCTATAAGAAATTATATCGAAGTTTATATAAAAATGGTAGGAGGGACAAAATGTTCAAACTTAAATGTGACGACTTTCTTGTCTACGACGAGGCGACCGAGACGTATTCGATGTCGCAGGAGCAGAAAGTTAGAGATGAGACTGAACGCAATCATTGGAAGACGTCCGGGTTGACAATCTTAAAAGATTGGCGCCTTTACGTTATGTTAGTTCCGATGATACTCGTGTTTTTCTTCTGGAAATACATGCCTATGTATTCGCTCGTCGGTAGCTTTAAGTCGGGTAATGAGGCAGAAGTGCTTGAGAGAGAATGGGTAGGTTTGTATAACTTTGCTCATTTATTCGAGGCGGGGGATGATGCAGTTAAATTCTGGCGTGCGTTTAGAAATACGTTCACGCTTGCATTCTACGGCTTGCTGTTCGGCTTCCCTTTCCCGATTATTCTTGCATTATTCTTTAACGAGGTTAAGTCTAATATAGCAAGAAGTATCATGCAGGTGTGCGTATATCTTCCCAAATTCCTTTCGACCGTTATCGTAACTACGCTTATTATTTCGTTGTTCAAAGGTAAAGGAACCGGTCAGGAAATGGGCGTCGTATCCAAATTCCTCGTTTTGATTTGCGGTGAGAATTCCGGTCTCGGTATTCAGGCAGCTACTTCAGACGGTTTGATTTTGTCGACAAGATATTTCCGAGCCATTTACATAGTTTCAGACCTTTGGGAACACGCAGGCTACGACTCCATCGTATTCTTCGCCGCAGTTATCGCCGTATCTCCCACCTCGTACGAGGCGGCTCAGATAGACGGCGCCGGCAAGATGCAGCAGATGCGCTACGTCGTATTGCCTTCGATACTTTCAACCGTTATCATAATGCTTATTATGAAGATGGGTTCGTTGCTCTCCATAGGCTATGAAAAGTTATATCTTTATTGTAACTCTGCCGACCGCGGCAACTACGACGTTGCTAACGTTGTTTCAACCTTGGCAAACGAATGGAACGACGCAGGTGCGATTTATCAGGGCTATGCGATTTCGGCGGAAATGCTTAATAACTTAATCGGTATGATTTTGGTTATAGGCTCCAACTTCATCGCAAGACGTGCAAGCGACGTATCGTTATATTAAGGAGATAGAGATATGAAAAGAAAATATGAAGTATCGGAACTTATATTCAAAATAGTATCTTATGTATTCTTGATATTATTTGCAGTAATGTGTCTTTACCCCTTGATTTATGCGCTGTCTTCGGCATTCAGCTCTCAGTCGGCGGTTAACAACAGCCAGGTAGTGCTGTGGCCCGTACAGGGCGAAGAGGGCGGATACTACTTCGGTTTCTCGCTTAAAGCGTTCGAGTACGTTGCGGTAGACCAAGGTAACACCTTCTGGATAGCGTATTCCAACACGCTGTTTATGTGCGGCGTTGGTACGGTATGGTGTATGTTCTACTCTATCTTGGGTGCATACGCACTTTCCAAGAAGCGCTTGCTCGGCAGACACGGATTCAACTTCTTCCTCGTTTTCACGATGTGGTTCTCCGCAGGTATCGTACCCCAGTACCTCAACTATCAGGCAACGGGTAACTTCTTTGCGTCCATTGCAGGCAGCAGCTACTACGAAATCGACCTTAAGTGGTTGGTTATAATTGCAATGGGTATGAATGCGACCAACATAATCCTTCTTAGAAACTCTTTCGAAGGCGTTCCCTCCGAAATCGAAGAGGCAGCAAGAATCGACGGCGCTACCGAATTCCAGGTTCTTATGCAGGTCTATATCCCTATGAGCAAGGCGACAATCGCAACCGTTGCGCTCTTCTTCGGTATTTCTCGTTGGAACGGCTACTTCTGGGCACAGAAGGTTATGGGCGAAGGACAGAAATACAGCTGGCCCGTACAGGTCTATATAAGAAACTTCATTGAAAAACAGACGACCCTGCTCGGACCGTTGAACGAAGCTCCTCAGTGGAACTACGACTTCAGTGAACTCTCCGTTGTTTATGCAATGGTCGTTTGCGGCGTCATTCCCATTTTGGTAATTTACCCCTTCATACAGAAGTACTTCGCAAAGGGCGTAAATATGGGCGGCGTAAAAGAGTAATACAAATCGTTATATGCAGGACAAACCTGTATAAATAAATTCTAAAATATTTTATAAGGAGAAAAATAAATGAACAAGAAACTCAAAATTGCCAGTGCTGCGGTTTCCGTAGTAATGGCAGGTACGTTGGCTTTCGGAATGTTCGGTTGTACTTCCAATAGTGGTAAGACCAGCGATAAGCAGGAAAAGTACACTGTTGGAACGGGCGACATTTCCAACGTTACTTTAAACCTTAACATCGGCGACAACACGCAGCGTTCCGTATCGTTCAAGTATGGCGAACTTATTTCCGGTACCGTACAGTTGCCCGATGGCAAATCTTACAGCTCCTCGAGCTTAAAGCCCGCTTGGGCGGCATTCGAAACGATGGTTGGCTGTAAATTCAACGACGTATTCAGCGTAACGTCTAAGAAGGTATCCGCCGCTAAGACCTCAACCGCAACCGGTTCTCGTTTGGTAGATATGGATATCATCACCGATAGTGCTGCAGAAGTATCCACTTACAGCTCCGACCTGTTGGACCTTTCCAACTACCTCGATGAAATGCCCAACTACAAGGCATTCCTCGATGCTAACCCCATCGTTCGCTTGTCCTTGACCTCCAACGCAAAGACCGGTGCAATGTACTATGCTCCTTACTTCGACGGTAACAACGATATCGAAAAGTATGAGCTCTTCAAGATTAACTGGGTACAGTCGCTCCTCGATGCTGAAGCAGGTGACTCCAACACGACTTACAAGTCGCAGGCTTTGGAAAAGCAGAAGAGCAGCGGTCATGCTGATACTCTTTCGACTTCTACCGCAATCACTTCCTTCATGGGTCAGACCGGCAGCTATCACACCGACGTGCTTGATAAGGACGGCAAAAAGCTTGATGCAGGCATCGACGTTAACTACGATAAGGCTTTAGCAGCTGCTAAGAGCGGTGCTCTTGCAGATGCAATCGTTGCAACCGGCGTACCCGCTTATACGGGCACTTCCGGTAACATCGTTGACATTTTGAACTACGTTATCAATACTAAGGAAGGCGAAGTAACCGGCGCTCAGCTTCTTAAGATTATGCAGGAGTACATCAAGGTTGCTTACTATGTAGGCGGTACCGACACTCCTTTCTATACTCAGTCGGGCTACAAGCTCTCTGACGTATTCGTAGGCAATTCTGCCGCTTGGGACGTAGACCTCTACGCAGCTCTTGGTAGAATCCTCGTAACCAACCCTTCACTTCTTAAGTCTGGTAAGGCAGGCAACACGGTAGGCGGCACGGACGCAACCGCACTTCAGAACTTGTATCTTCTTGCTGCTCGTCAGAACAACATGCAGCGTATGATTGATACCGTTTCGATGGTTGGTCAGCTCTATGGTATCCGTGGTCTCGAGAGCAAGAACCTCTATTCTTATATCGATGCTAACGGCGAGCTTCAGGACCCTCGTGGCGATAACGCAACTTATGAGGCAATGCTCAAGTTCAACGCATTCTGGCAGGAAGGCTTGGTTGAAACCGGCGGTTCCGGTTCTGGCGGCGACCAGTCCTATCGCGGCACCAGCGGTCAGTCCGTAATCGAAGCCCTTTCGACTTACGACTACGTTAACACCCAGACCCCCGCAGGTTTCGAGGTTGACGGTAAGGTAGCTGCAGGTAAGTACGATATCGAAGAAGGCTACAACTACGCTCCCATCATCAACCCCGTTTCCAAGTGGGATGAAGATAGCAGCGGTACGGTTGAAACCGACGAATACTTCCGCTTTACCGAGAGCTGGCGTACCACTAAGGATACCGGCTTCTGCGTTCCTGTAAACAACGTTAAGAATAACCCTGAAAAATTGCAGGCAGTTCTTAAGTTCATCGATACGATGTTCTCCAACGACGGACAAATCGTATTGACCTACGGTCCTAAGTCCTCTTCTGCAACGGCAGGCGACGGCTTCTGGTACAACCCCGTTGCAACCGACGCACAGGTAACGGCAGGTCAGTACTTCGAGTTCCAGGGTCAGAAACTCTATTCAACCGTTAACTATAGCGGCAAGTATCAGCCTGAAATCGAAGACAACGTTTACACCGCATACTATGGTAAGGAAGCTACTAAGGAAGGCGTATTGTTCAATGCAAGCAACTTAACCTATGCAGGTAAAACGTTAACAGCTCCTACTACTGATGACGCTGTCAACAAGGGTGCTACCGTAGAAGGCGACGTTTACTATGTAACTTCAACGAACGGCTATAAGAAACTCTCCGGCACATATCCCGCAAACGGCTATGTTGTAACGGCTGACGTTGCAGAGAATACCGAAGCTCCTACGGGCGCTAAGTATTACGTTGATTCTAAGGGTGCTATCCTCGGCTCTGCCGGCAAGAAAGTTCCTCTTATTTCAAGCAGCGTTAACCAGTGGACTACCGACGCAACCTTGAACTACACCAACTTCGCAAGATACGTCATCGGTTCCGCACTTGCAATAGGTAATAAGCTTCAGTCGTTCGAATTCCAGCTTACTTCTAAGATGGGTAGAACGGGCGCTCTCGTAGTCGATAACGCTATGAACGAAGGCGTCGTAAGGCACACCGAGAACAAGATTACTACCAACAAGTGGTATATCGCAGTTCCTACCTTACTTCCTTATACTCAGGCTCAGAAGAACGACTTGAACGGTTCCTACGTTGACCTCTTCACCAACGGCAAGAACAACACGTTCTCCAACAACAAGGATAACAACACGAACTTCTATTGGGAGCTTATTAAGTTCGGTCTTAATGCAACCTCTTATAACTCCAGCTTCAACCTTGGACTCACCGGTACGACGAGCGTTGACGCTATCGTAACCGCAGTTAAGGGTAAGGGCTTTGCCGCTTACGAGACTATTAAGGCTGAGGCATGGACTTCTGCTTTGACCTACTACAACAATAATCTTGTTGGCTAATATTTCTCTGTAACAATAATATTTAGATTTTGTTTGTTATGCGCCCGCCTGCGGGCGGGCGCATGATAAAACATTTGGGGAAGATGATATGAAAACTCAAATGAAATTTCAAAAGATACTTGCGTTAGTAACGCTTATCTCAGCGGCTATTGCTGCCGTAATCGGGCTCATTTTCTGCAGCGGCTTACTCAACGCAATAAGGCAGTATTCCGACTATGCTGACCGTATCGATATAGGGGCAAACGCTCTTTACGAGTATTCTCAAGGTATCAACAATACGGTTTTGGTTATGGCAATTATTCTCATTGTTGCGGCTGTACTTCTCTACATATTCGGCTGCAATAAGATGAGAAATTATTACGTATCGAACTATGTAGCAATCGGCATTTATGTAGTTTATGCGGTAGTGTTTGCAATATTTATGTTCATCGTTTGCTTTACCTGCATCGGTTTAAAGGGACAGATAGATTTTGAGATGTGGAAAGCTTACGAGGCGCAGACTAATGCCGAAGGCGAACTTATCCGCCCTCAGTATTATAGCGACAGTATTGCAACTATAGTATTCGGAATCCTTATCGCCATAGTAGTTTTGGCGGAAGCAGGACTCTGGGTATACAACTTAATTTGGAAATTGAAATTAATGAAGGGTGAGAAGGAACTCCTTGCGAAGGGAGCTATCAGCGAATCCGAACAGATGGAGGTGGCATAATGGACAATATTGCTATTATACAGGACGATATCCTCCGCTATAAGAAAAATAAGTTTGCATCAAGCTTTGCTCTTTTAGCTTTGGTTTTCAACTGCCTTTATTTCGCTCTTTTATATGCTATTAGCGCAGTTAAATCTATGTTTGACGTATGGATGGGCGTTTCCGTAATAGTAAACTTATTAGTGCTTTTGATGGGCTTTTATGCTTCGGAAGGTATCAAGGGCTATAACAAGAAGTTCTCCTTAGTACTTCTTATTTTGGCAGTATTGCAGTTGGTACGCATTATTTACTTCCCTGCAATCGGTATGTCTAAGGAGTGGCTCGTCGGCAATTACTTCTTCGGTATTGCTATGACTAACGCCTCCAACGGCGTCGTTATGATAGTATTCCTCGTAGCGTCCGCAGCTTGCTTTATCGTCTCGGCTGTTCAGGGATATATCGTCGCTAAGAAGTTGGAAACCTTCCAGAAGAAACTTGACAACGGTGAAGTTTCCATTGAAAAAACTCTTGCAGAAATAGATGCAGAGGAAGAAAAGTCTGCAACTGAGGCTGTAGCGGTTTCTGAAAACGTAGAAACGGTCGCTCAGGAAGCGCCTGCAGAGGAAGAGGCTATTAAATCTTCGGGGGAGGACAACAATGGCTAACGTAAGTTTACAGCACATAGAAAAGATTTATGACGGCGGCGTACAAGCCGTATGGGATTTCAACCTCGATATAGAGGACGGCGAGCTCATCGTTCTTGTAGGACCTTCCGGCTGCGGTAAGTCCACTACGCTTAGAATGGTTGCAGGTCTTGAAGATATTTCAAGCGGCAAGCTTTTAATCGACGGCAAAGACTGTACCCGTCTCGCACCTAAGGACAGGGATATTTCGATGGTATTCCAGAACTATGCGCTTTACGGGCATATGACTATATACGAAAACATGGCATTCTCCCTTACACTTCGTAAAGAGAAGAAAGAGATTATCCACCGTAAGGTTATGGCTGCGGCAGAAATTTTGGACTTAAAAACACAGCTCAACAAAAAGCCCAAGCAGCTCTCAGGCGGTCAGCGCCAGCGTGTTGCAATGGGTCGTGCAATAGTTCGTAACCCTAAATTGTTCTTGTTCGACGAGCCTTTGTCCAACCTCGACGCAAAGCTCCGTGGTTCAATGCGCCGTGAGATTATGCTGTTGCACAAGAGGCTTAACGCCACGATGATGTACGTTACTCACGACCAGACCGAGGCGTTAACTTTGGCGGACAGAATAGTCTGTATGTCAATGGGACACGTTCAGCAGATAGGTAAGCCCATCGATTTGTACGAGCATCCTGCTAATACATTCGTTGCAACGTTTATCGGTCTGCCTCCTATGAATATGTTCGACGGTAAAATCGAAGGCGGTAAGTTCGTAAGCGAGTTGTTTGATTACGAATTAACCGATGCGCAGAAAGAAAAGCTTGCAGATTACGAAGGCAAGGAAGTAATTTTGGGCGCTCGTCCTGAGAATATTACGCGTAACGGAAAAATTCCTTTTAACGTAACCAACAATGAAAATCTTGGTATGAACACTTTAGTTCACGGCAAGATTAACGGCAAAAAGATAGTCGTATGTAAATTTGCAGAGTGGTGCAACTATAAGTTCGGCGACGAAATCGAAATCGGTTTCGACCCCGAGAAGATGCACTTCTTCGACAAAGAATCGACTTTGGCTATCATATAAGGAGGAGTGAATATGGCGAATATTAATGACGCTGCAATCGAAGAGCAGAAGTTGGACACCCCTATCGAGAGTGAACCGATTGAAGAACAACAGGATAACAAGCCCGCCAATCACAAACCTAACTTTAAAGGTAAGGCAAAGGAATGGTTCAGAAAGCAGATAGTTTCTTTAAAGAGAAAACCTCAAAGAATAGCGTTTTTGTTCTTTGTAATTACTACGCTTATCTATTTGCTCGGGTTAAACGTAACTTCTCCCGGACCTGTCGTTGACTTTGCAACTCAGCCTTACTTAGGATTATCTGTATTTATCATTACGCTGTTCTCTATACTTGTATTAGTTCTCTTTATGAACTCTTTCCCCAAGCGTGGAGTTAAATTTAAGAAAAACGGCAAAAAACACAACGTAAACTACATAATGCTTGCTCTCACGTTTGTATTTGTAATCGTTATGTTCCTCTTCGACTTGTTATATTACAAGCAGTTGGTTGGATGTATACAAGCAGGCGGTAACGAATCAAAGTTCTTCGCAACTATGGAGCAGGCGCTCAAGTATGAGAAGTATTGGAGTGCGGATTTCGCAGCAAACCCCGTACTTGACCCTGCGAGCTACAGGTCGTATCTCGTTTCGGCGTTGAACCTGACCATAGTACATATGGTATTCTTAGGAATTTCGGCATTACTCCTTGCAACGCTTCCTCTTTACAAGAAGTTGATAATGATGATTGATACTTCTAAGGAAATCGAAGGAACCGAAATCAAGGAAGTCATCGAAACGGAAGACTAATTTAAATTTGGCAGATATTGTAATAACCGGCAAGTCTACTTGTCGGTTATTATAAAAAATAGGTACAAAATTGAAAAGAAAAAAAAAGAACAAAGAAAATAAAGAGACCACTATCGAAAATTATTACGATTTAAAAACCGATAAGGTCGACGAGCTCGTCGCCGCATTAAAAGGCGAGTTAAACGAGGAAGAAGCCGAACCCGTTTCTACAAACATCGAAGAGATTACGGGTGAGGCGCCCAAGGCTAAGCCCGGCAGTAAAAGGGCGTTTTTTGACCCCTACGGACACGGATTTTTTGCAAGAATACCCGTCTGGATTAAAGCGTTTTTTATAAAGTTCTGGTTTGCAGGCTGCGTGTGCTATTTCGTTCTGATGGGGCTTGGAATTTATATATCGGATGAATTAGATAAGCTTGTCCTCGCAGGGGTAGTCCTCGGGGTTGTAACGGATATAATGGTTAATCCGATTTTTGTTTTTTTAGAGACGGATAAAAAGGAATACAACGACTATATGATGTTTCCTTTCCCGTTTAAGGCTTTTTGGACGTTCTTCACAAACATAATTTACTATATTATCGTTGCGTTGGTCGTTTTGGGAATGTATACGGGGCTGAACCTGCTGGTCAACAGCATAACGGGAGTACCCGAACACTATGTGAGCGTCGGCGTAGAACCTCTTTTATACGGTGCGTTCTGCGTAATCGCCGATATGGCGTTTATAGGTATTAAAGATTTAATCGTCCACCTCGTTAAGCGTGCTAAGGAAAAGAGGGCGCTTAAAAAGGCACTCGAGGCGGAAATGCTTGACTCCGCCGTAAACGCTGAATTCGGGCTTGACCAACAGAGCGGCGGCGCTGAATCGGAAGGCGCAGACAATCAACGAACTGACACGTCTTCGGGCGGAGACGGCGAAGAAGTCGACGAGGTTGAAAGACTGCGAAGACTTGCCGAACAAAGCAACGAAAGCTTAGAAAGCAACGGGAAGAAAAAGAACAAGAAAAAATAACAGGAGAGCTATGATGTTTAAGCAACTTTTCGTATCTGGCACAACTGCGTGTTTTGAACTTGAAAACACAAACCCCTACTATGCACCCGAAAAATATCAGGTGACGCTCAACGGCGCTAAAACGGATAAGGTTTGGGAGAGCAACGTATTTTCGCTTTTCAATCTCACACCCGATACCGACTATGTTATCGGCACGACGCTTGATAATGCTACGCTCATCATTCACACCGATAAGGAGAGCGGCACGGTGAACGTCAAGGACTTGGGCGCAAAGGGCGACGGCAAGACCGAGGACACCTACTACGTTCAAATGGCAATCGACAGTTGCCCTAAGGGCGGCAGGGTTATTATCCCCGAAGGCAGTTTTTACGTTCGCCCCATAGTTTTAAAGTCCGATATAACCATAGAAATTCAAAAGGGCGGCGAATTGCTCGGCGATATAGTCGAAGAGCATTATCCCTACGTTCCCGCTAAAATCGAGCACGAGGACGGAACGGAGGAGATTTTGGCGACTTGGGAAGGCAATCCCTACCCTTGCCACCAGTCCTTCGTTTCGGCTTATAAGGAGAAGAACATTAAAATTGTCGGCGAAGGCGCAATCAACGGCAATGCGGACAATTCCACTTGGTGGGCAACGCCTAAGGGCAGGGCTGTGGCTCGTCCCCGCCTCGTCACGTTAAACAAGTGCGAAAACGTCGTATTCCACGGCGTAACGTGCAAAAATTCGGCGGCGTGGAACTTGCACCCCTTCTTCTCGAAAAATCTCGGTTTCTATGATATAAGAGTGCAGAACCCCTACACGGGACCCAACACCGACGGGCTTGACCCCGAGAGTTGCGATAACGTCAACATAATCGGCTGCGTATTCTCGGTCGGCGACGACTGCGTTGCGCTCAAGGCAGGCAAGCTCTATATGGGCGCAAAGTACAAGACGCCCGCAAACAACCACACTATCCGCAACGACCTCTTCCAAGACGGTCACGGCGCTATAGTTTTGGGCAGCGAAATTTCGGGCGGCGTTAAAA
The DNA here is from genome assembly GCA_051887755.1 of Candidatus Coproplasma sp. Lineage (GTDB taxonomy): Bacteria > Bacillota > Clostridia > Christensenellales > Borkfalkiaceae > Coproplasma. Next base: position 5,178 of record JBJFAF010000061.1, on the reverse strand, counting down.
ACCTCTCCGTCTGCCAGTGCGTATTCAAGCATACCGACAGGGGCTTGCGTATCAAGACCAGAAGGGGCAGGGGAAAAGATTCGATTATCGACGGCGTAGTATTCGAAAATATCAAAATGCAAAACGTAATCACGCCTTTCGTAATCAATATGTATTATTTCTGCGACCCCGACGGGCATACCGAATACGTTTGGTCAAGGGAAAAGCACCCCGTAGGCGACGACACCCCTTATCTCGGCAAATTCTTGTTTAAGAATATCGAGTGTACCGACTGCGAATGTATGTGCGCTTACTTCGACGGACTCGTTGAACAGCCCGTCAAGGAAGTCGTAATCGAAAACGTAAGCTTTTCTTTCAAGGCGGACGCAAAACCCTTCAAGCCTGCAATGTTAGAGTTCGTAAGGGACTACTGCAAAGAGGGAATATATATAGACAACGTAGAAAACGTAGTGCTTAAAAACGTAACCTTCGACGGCGTCGAGGGCGAGCATATCATACAGAAAAACTGCGGAAAGGTAACAGTATTGTAAGCTTTAGGAGCTGAGGATATGAATTTTGAAATTATAGAAAAATATATTGACAGGCTAATTGCGGACACCAAGCCCGAGGCGCCTATTTGGAATATCGAGAACATAAGGCAGGGTAAAAAACCCGCTTGGAATTACATCGACGGCTGTATGATGACGTCGCTCTATACCATCTATAAGCAGACGGGCGACAAAAAATACCTTGACTTTATCGACGGGTTTGTCGATTACTACGTCTTTGAGGACGGCTCTATCAGGGGGTACGACATCGCAACCTACAACCTCGACAACTTGAACGAGGGCAGAATTCTCTTCGATTTATATAAGGAAACGGGTAAAGAGAAGTACGCTAAGGCGATAGAGCTTTTACATAGGCAGATTGTCGAACAGCCCAGAACGGAATACGGCAATTTCTGGCACAAGAAAATTTACCCCAACCAAGTGTGGTTAGACGGAATTTATATGTCCGAGGTATTCTATACCCGATATGTTGCGGAGAGGGGTAACGGTGATTTCTCCGAAATAATCAAGCAGTTTAAGGGCGTGTACGAGCATATGTACGATAAGGAAAAGCGCCTTTACTATCACGGTTGGGACACCTCTAAACAGGCGTTTTGGGCGGACGAGCAGACGGGGCTTTCCAAAAACTTCTGGCTACGTTCAATCGGTTGGTATACGGTAGGTCTTATCGACGTCCTTTCCTATCTCCCCGAGAGTGCGGTTGAGGAAAAGAAAGTGCTCGGCGAAATCTTCAAGACGACGATAGAGGGGTTGGAGGAGTATATCGACCCCGAAACGGATATGTTCTGGCAGGTGCCCAACTATATCGGCAGAGAGGGCAACTATGCGGAAACTTCGGGCTCGTCTATGATTGCCTACGCAATGATGAAGGGCGCAAGGCTGGGCTATGCGGATAAGCGTTTTGCACAGGTCGGCAGGAGAGTATTCGAAGGCATTTGCAAAAAGTACCTTACCGAAACGGACGGCAAGCTCAACCTTGGCGGAATTTGCTTGGTTGCGGGCTTAGGTCCCGAAACGAACAGGCGCAGGGACGGTTCTTACGAATACTACGTCTCTGAACCCGTAGTAGAAAACGACGCTAAGGGCACGGGACCGTTCGTTATGGCGTATACCGAAATCAAACAGTTATAATTAAGAATAGATTAAAAAGGCGGACGCAAAGTCCGCCTTTTTTGCATAAAGAAAACCTATGGCGAAAAAAATTAAAAAAAATTCCATATATGACAGAGTTGTCAGGTTTACCGTGTTAGAATAAAGAAAAATAAGACGAAGGGATTAAAAGGTGAATTAAAATGGAAAAGAAAGTAAACTCTAACGAAGAAACAATCACGATAACTTTAACGGGCGAAGAAGTCTTAACGGACTTCTTCGACCTTGACGACGGCGTTATGGGTGACGACGACCAACCCGATAGCGAGAAAGAAGTAATCATAAAGCGGATTTAAGGGGGAGAGAAAATATGAGATTTCTGCAAACAATATTCGTTGGCGAAAATATAGACAAAGTCTTACACAGGCGAGAGCGAGAATCCAGAAAAGAGATTTACGGACGTCTGGGACTGTGGGGAGAGCGTGCCATTAAGCATTTCTATTACGAAACGGATACGTTAAGAGCACGTTTTGCTTTAGAAGAACTTGGCATTAACGGAATGCACGAATACGGCAAAATGATTGACCGCCTTGCTGAAGAACTAGAAGAGAGGATAACGAAAGAACTTCTTGCAACGCCGCAGTATGCGCTTAACGGCGACGATATTCACGACACGCAGATACATAACGCCGTCAGCTCGATAGCGGAAGAAGAAATATGGAAACAACTCATACGCATTGATTATTTAATAAGTGAGTAACGGGGGTGATAAAATGTCGTTTATGGAAAGTTATAATTGGGTAGAAATAAACAACATAAATAAGATAATAGAAAACGTACTTAAAACCCCTAAAGTTACTGAAATTTATCAATCAATAGCAAATAACAGGCACTTGGATTTGGGTACGGCGATAAAGCTCGGCGCAGTATACGAAGTGAGGTGTAAATGCGATACCTACGGCGGTTGGATTTCGAATGGCTATCGTATTTTAACAGGCAAACAGTCCGTAATAGAAATGCCTTATCAAGGCAAGTTTGATGACGAGTATTACGAAGAGTATGAAAACGAATATGCAGACGATGATGAAGCAAACTATCGGGTATTTTTCAAGATAACGCAGACTACGGCGGTAGACGAAATAACGAGCAATCGCACCTTAGAAAATCTTATCAGCACGATTAATCACCTTGCTAATAGGGGTAAAAGGGTAGAAAAAGTAGATTTTTCGGCAATAGTAAAGGCTATTAAAAATTATTATTTGAAAGATGATTATGAGTTTAACGAATACGGTGAAAAGGTCTATTATGACAAGGATATAGGATTTTTCTACGTTGATGACGACGACGAAATCGTCACGTTTGAAGACGACGGGGAATTGTACAGTATCTTAGTAGATGACGAACCGGATATATTTTACGACGTATACGAAGATTACGAATTTTACAAAAGTTACGAGTCGGTTATCATAAGCGGCGTTGCAAGTATTTTGGCATATACCTGTAGCAACTGGTTAAAAATAAGAGTGACGCCCGAACCGTTCCCCGAAAATTACTACGAGCAGAATTTAAAAGCGCTTGTAGTAATCAACGAGATTGCCAAAAAGTTTTTAGATATGTTGGATTGCTATAGCGATTTTAAGTTTTAACGCCCGTTTATAATATTCGAAATTTTCTTCGCTGTTGCGACTCTATTATAAACGAGCGAAAATGCTAATCCCCTGCGGAAAAACTTTCCGCAGGGGGCGATTTTTAAGTATTGCAATATTATGTTTATTCTTTCAAGCCGTCCTTTAAATATTGCATAGGCGAAAGGCCGAAATGCTTTTTAAATACCCTCGAAAAGTACAAGGGTTCTGCAAAGCCGCACGCCTCGGCTATCTGCGAGACGGTGAAATTGGAATAGGTGTTGGTAATTCCGTTTTCTATGTACTGCCTTGCCCTGTTCATTCGTATACCTTCTAAGTAGTCGTGCGGAGTTATTCCCGTCTCCTTTTTAAAAAGCTTTCTAACGTAGTCGTAGTTTAAAGGAATTTTCCTTAACGCCGTTTCGGCAGAGTATGTGCTGTCCGTAAAATTCTTCTCCATATCAGCCTTGATGGTTACGACAACCGGGTGAAGCTTAGGGGAGTAAACATCCGCAACGTAGGCGACGATGAGCTGACCAAGTGCCGAAACTATTCCGTCGGCAGGGTCTTGGTATTCGTCTGCGTTAAAGTATATAATTGCCTCGTTTACGGCACTACGCATACCCTGGCTTAACGCATTGGTGACAATAAACACGGGCAGAGAAGAGGGCAAGAGGGGCTGTTCTATGCACGCAACCAAATCCTCGCCGTTCGGGCGCTCTAATTGATAGTGCGAATAGGGGGGTATAATTAAGTACTCCCCCCGACCGTAGTCGTGCACTTCTTCCAAATTCTGCCCGAAAGCTATTTTTGCGCCGCCTCCGTTCTGCTCGGGAATAATCACTTTAAGACATTTATTGAATTTTTGCGCCCCTGCTTTTTCAAAAGCGGAGTATTTATCTGCAAAGACAATGTCGTTCATAGCTCGATTATACTACAAAAAAACCGTTTTGTCTATAATTACAGCCGAAATTTATATAGCAAAATTATAACGTTTTTTCAAAGACCTTATTATCTAACTCTGCGCAGTAGTCGCCGCCGTCGCTATACCCACAGGCGGTGAAAAAGCCTTCGGCTTCCTCGGTGGGCAAGACGTAAATATTCTTGACCCCGCTTAAGGCAAGTTCGTTTTCGGCAAATGCAACAAGCTCTTTGCCCATACCGCCGTTGCGGCGAGAGGGACTGACGTAAATTTCCCTTATATCGCCGTCGCCCTCTCTAAAGCACCACTCGTTGTCGGGGCGGTCGGTCTGGTAGACGATAAAGCCGCAGAGCGTGTCGCCGTCTACGGCAACCGCAACCGAGAATAAATTTTCCTTAAGGTCGGGTAAGACGTATTCGTCGAATAAGTGGCAGGGCTCGTCTTCGCAGCCAAGCTCTGTATAGTAGGCGCAAAACAGCTCCTCAAACTGCTCGTAATCTTTTTCTTGAATTTCCCTTATTGACATAATTTCACCTAAAAAAACAAGGCACCTCTTTATGAGATGCCTTTGAGTTTACTTTTTACTGAGCAACGGGGTAGACGGAAACCTGCTTACCGTCCTTGCCGACCCTTTCAAACTTAACGGTACCGTCGATAAGAGCGAAAAGAGTGTCGTCTTTACCGATACCTACGTTGTTGCCGGGCTTGAACTTGCTGCCGCGCTGTCTTACAAGGATGTTGCCTGCAAGAACTGCCTGACCGTCGGCACGCTTGATACCGAGATATTTGGGGTTACTGTCTCTGCCGTTGTCGGTAGAACCGCCGCCCTTCTTATGTGCAAATAATTTAATGAATATCATCACTTCGTCCTCCTTAAATTATTCAGCAGCTGCTTCGGTTTCAGCGGGCTTAGCAGCCGCCTTCTTCGTTGCACGCTTTTTTGCAGGTTCGCCGATTGCCGTAATCTTGATTTCGGTGTAGGGCTGTCTGTGAC
>JBJFAF010000060.1:0-4193 GCA_051887755.1 Candidatus Coproplasma sp. | reverse complement strand
CGGCAAGGAAGGACGATATCTGCCGAGGGGTGATTTGAACGACATCCTCTCCCCCGAGCCCGATTGCCTGCATCTGCACGTTTAAATTGTCCCGAACGAAAGAGACGATTTGGTTTGTATTGCGGTAATTTAGGTCTAAATCGTATGTTTCAAAGGGCAATACCGACCAGTCGCCTATACCCCTGAACGGCGTGACATTCTGCTTTAAATCGCCGAACACATTGAACTTTGCGTTATCGTTGACAAAGCGGAGAACTTCGTATTCGCAGGGGGATATATCCTGCGCCTCGTCCACGAAAACAAAGGCATATGCGGGGGTTAATTTAAGCCCGAGCTCTGAAAGCAGTCTGCATAGCACATAGGCGTCGCTTTTTACGAGCTTGTTGGGAGCTAAGCCGAATTTCTTTTTTATTTCGCCCACAATCTTCTTGTAGAAAAAGCGTGCAAGCTGAACGTCGTTTTCGCATTTACCGATTTTGACGAGATAATTTTCACTGCGGACGACCTGCGCAAAATCGCAGGTGACGTCGAACAGAGAGGAAATTTTTTCGATGGACTTTATGGTTTTATCTATCTCCTTAAGCGTCTCTTCACGCTTTGAAATACGCTCGGGATAGGTGTATACCATAGTATCGTCTAAACGCTGTTTATAGCGTTTTAAGTCCTCTATTTCCTTATTTACGGTATTTTTAAGGGTATCTAAATCGTTTATCGCCCCTTCGCATATTCGTACAGAATGTGACTGTATAAAACGCAGAGCTTTATAAAATGAGAGCAGTTTGCTATAAAAATAATAGTAGCCGTCCATACGGGCGTCGGTGCGGTTGACCTTTAAAAATTCCTCTACTTCCTCGACGCAATTGAAAAGCTCCCTCATACGCTTGGTGTAGGCAAGACCGCCGTCGGGCTTTTCCTTAATTTCGCCGAGCACGCAACGGCGCACTCTTAAGCCTGCGTTTTTAATTCTGTCGTAATGCGTCCTCTGCGTTGAAATTGCGCTGAGTATCGCCGCAACGAATTCGTCGTCCTCCTCTTTGGGCAACATAGAACGCACACTTGAGTAGACTGTTTTCAGCTTTTTGCGCAAGTCTGCGACGAACGAGGGAGAATAGATATATTTAAGATAGCTATCGTCAGGGTCGAAAGAATAGTCTATTTTTTTGTCAAGCTCTATCCCCGCACTCTTAAGTAGGCGCAGATAGTAACTCTCAAGCGTAACCGTCTTAACCCTCTCTAATTCGAGAATTCTTGCAAGCTCGTCAATAAAGGCGTTAAAGCTATCCGACGGGGTGATTACGAACACGGAAGAGGGCTTTAACCGCTCGTCGTTGTAAAGCAAATACGAAAGGCGGTGCAGTAAAATCATAGTCTTGCCGCTGCCTGCCACGCCCTGTACGATGAACTGCGCATTTTCGGGAGCGGTGATAATTTCGTACTGCTTTTCTTGAATGGTTTCGATTATGTCGCAGATTTCCTGCTTATCCTTACGCAAAGAGAGGATTTCCTTTAAAAACGGGTCGAAGATGACGGAAGCGTCTCTGCCGTCGATTTCTTCTTTGGTTAGATTGTCGCCGACGGACAGATATTCGTTTTTAAAGTCCTCCACCCTCCCGTTCAAGGTGCGGATAGCCCTACGCAATACGAGTTTGTAGTTGAACTCGTTTATGGAAAATTCAAGCTTACTCTTTTGATAATATCGCCTCGCAATCGGGGCACGCCAGTCGACTATTTCCAACCCCTCGTCGCCGTGCTTGCCTATATAGTAGGAATTGTAGCCGTCCTTGTCGTCCGTCAAGTCCATACGGGCAAAATAGGGCTCGTCGAAAAAGCATTTATAGCTTTGACGCTTTTGTTTGCAACTTTCAATCTGTGCGTTGAGCTGTAATACCCGTTGATATTTTTCCGCATCGTAGTCGGACGAATGGGTTAATATGAACTTTTCGCTTTCGGCGTCTTTGATTTTTTTAGTCAGCCTTGCAATATATAAAATTTTGAGCATAGAAAGAACGGCGGCGACGTGGGTATCTTCCCACTTTTTTTGGATTTCGCCGTCTAAAAGGTCGAGATAGAATTGTTTATCCGCCTCTTTATGCGGATTTAAAACGCCTTTTATTCTTTCAAACTCGTTCATAAATTGCTTATTTGGGCAAACTTTACCGATTTTATTAAAGTTACCGCCTTGATATATAAGTATAGCATTAAAACTGAAAAATAGCAAGGAAAATTTTTGCTCTGTAATTAGACAAACAAAAAGCGCAAAAACCACGTCGGTTTTTGCGCTTTTTGTAACATATGATTTTACTGTTTATTTTTCAAGGCAATAATCAACGCTTTCGCATCGCTCCTTATTCAAAGAACGCATAAACGCAATCGTCAAAGCCGCCGCAACAATCATAGCGATAAAGTCCGCAATGGGCGCAGCGAACAAGATGCCCTCTATTCCGTAGAATATAGGTAATACGATTATAAGCGGAATAAAGCATACTATATCCCTTATCATTGACGAGACGACCGCCTGTATGGGCTTGCCGACAGCTTGAAAAAAGATTGAAGTCATTTTGATTATACAGGTAAACGTGACGAGCGATAGGAATATACGGAATGTCTTTTTGGCAAATATCCAGTAGTATTCGGGGTTTTCTATGTTTGTAGGGTTGCCGAAAATACCGACGACCGCTTGCGGAAACAGTTCGAACAGCAGGGTAAAAAATACGCCTATCACGACAGTGCAGAGAAGAATAGCCCTATAAAGCTTTTTTACTCTTTCGTAATTCTTTGCGCCCATATTGTAACCGATAATCGGCTGACAACCGAGAACGATACCTACGACGATATTGATTACGACCGTAAACACCTTGCTCTCTATACCTATAATCGCTATGGGAATATCAGCGCCGTATTCGGACATTGCGCCGTATTTCGCCAACATAATATTGCATACGAGCGAAATTATTACTATCGTCATCTGCGTAATAAACGAGGAAGTCCCAAGTTTTAATACGCTTGAAAACACCTTAAAATCGGGGATAAAACTCTTCTTCGTGAGTTTAAAAGTCTTAGTGCGGAAGAAATAGCCGAAGCTTATTGCGAAAGATACGACTTGACCTATTACGGTTGCGAGAGCCGCACCCTTCATGCCCCAGTGCAGAGCAAAAATAAATATAGGGTCTAAAATAATGTTAATTATTGCGCCAATAGCCATCGACGCCATAGACCATGCGGGACTACCGTCCGCACGGACGACGGCGTTCATCATATTAGAGAGCATATACACGGGGAAGAAGGCTAAGATTAAATTGAAATACTCCACCGCCATGCCTATGCTGTTTTCAGATGCGCCGAAGAGCGTTAAAAGCTGTCTCTTTAACGGGAAGAATACGGCAATAAGTACGACGCTTGCAAAAAGCGTGACTAAAATTCCCGTGCCGACCGCCTTGTGCGCCGACTGCGTATCCTTTTTCCCTTGACAGATATTAAGGTATGCGGCACAGCCGTCGCCGAAACACCAAGCAAAGGCTTGCGCAATGATAAAAATGGGGAAGACTACACCCGTCGCCGCATTGCCAAGAGCGCTCAATTCGCTGTTGCCGATAAAAATTTGGTCTACGATATTGTAGAGTGCGCTGACTAAGAGCGATAGCACGCAGGGGACTGAAAATTTAAGCATTAACTTCACGATTTTTTCCGTGCCTAAATACTGACCGTTTTCACTTTGATTCATAATTCACTCCTATAAATATTATTGCGGAGTCTTTATCAGAGAGAAAGCTGCCTGAAAACTGCGAAGAACAAAAAAAGAGCGTAGAACCGTCGTGATTCTACGCTCTTTTAGCTGGTCGACCGTTATATTTTATCTAAAAAAACTGTCGTTGTCAAGCAGGAAAATTAAAATTTGCCGTCAATAATTTAGACCTTTACGGCTGTTAAACGGATACGGACGTAGTCGATAAACCAACCGCCTTCGTCGAATAATGTCGGCTTCGTCATCTCCTCCGCCTCCTCTATTATTTCCCGCTTTACGCCCTCGTCTATGCCTTTAAACACCGTAGGCAGGAACATATTTATCCAGTCGGCAACGCCGTGTTCGCCAACCTGTCTCGTAGGGCGGTCGAAGAGTGTGGCGTACGTTACACGCAAGCCTGCCTCCTCCAAAAGGGGTGCGTACTCGCCTACCGTGGGGAAGTAATGCGGGT
>JBJFAF010000059.1:0-4214 GCA_051887755.1 Candidatus Coproplasma sp. | reverse complement strand
GGCGGTTATAAATCTCCCCTGCGAAGACGGCGAAAAAGCTAGTACGGTTAAAAACGTACTTAAAAAGGGATATAAAAGAGAAGGCAAGATAATACGCTTTGCTCAGGTATCCGTAACCGTTTAATTCTCTTCATATAAGCGTCGCAATACGGCGTTGCGTTGCGGCAACTCTCAGTCACTTACGTCTGTGTAAGCTCCTTTGAGTTATCCTCATGCGCCTTGTCTTGCTCGCATCTATAAAGAGAATGGTCTTTAGAATTTAAAACAAACAACATTAATCAGCAAATAATATCAAGATAAATATATGAGGTGAAATTATGGGAAAGGTAATAGGAATTGATTTAGGTACTACTAACTCTTGCGTAGCAGTTATGGAAGGAGGCGAGCCCGTCGTTATCGCTAACAGCGAAGGTTCAAGAACTACTCCTTCTGTAGTATCTTTCAAGCAGGACGGCAGCCGTATCGTCGGTCAGGCGGCAAAAAGACTTGCCGTAGCTCAGCCCGATAAAACGGTTATTTCTATAAAAAGACATATGGGCGAGGCTTATAAAGTAAATATAGACAAGGGATATTCCCCTCAGGAAATTTCCGCAATGATATTGACCAAGCTTAAGACGGATGCGGAAAGCTACCTCGGCTGTAAGGTAACCGATGCGGTTATCACTTGCCCCGCATACTTCAACGACTCTCAGCGTCAGGCGACCAAGGACGCAGGCAAAATTGCGGGCTTGAACGTTTTGAGAATTATCAACGAGCCTACCGCAGCGGCGCTTGCATACGGGCTCGACAAGCAGGATAAGGCGCAGAAGGTTATGATTTACGACCTCGGCGGCGGTACGTTCGACGTCTCCATTTTGGAAATATCTGACGGCGTGTTCGAGGTTAAGGCGACCAACGGCGATACGCACCTCGGCGGCGACGACTTCGATAACAAGATTATCGACTATATGGTAGACACCTTCAAAAAGGATACGGGCGTTGACCTCTCCAAGGATAAGATGGCAATGCAGAGGCTTAAAGAGGCGGCAGAAAAGGCTAAAATAGAGCTCTCTGGTATGAGTTCCACCAACATCAACCTTCCTTTCATTACGGTAGTTGACGGCGCACCTCAGCACCTTGACATCGACTTGACCAAGCAGAAGTTCGATAACCTCACTTCCGACCTCGTTGAAAGAACTGTAGAGCCTATGAAAAAGGCTATGGCAGACGCAGGTTTAAGCTATTCGGATATCGACAAGGTCATCTTGGTCGGCGGTTCGACCCGTATCCCTGCGGTAGTCGAAAAGGTAAAACAGGTTACGGGCAAAGAGCCTTTCAAGGGTATCAACCCCGACGAATGTGTTGCAATCGGTGCGGCAATTCAGGGTGGCGTGCTCTCAGGCGAGGTTAAGGACGTGCTCCTTCTCGACGTTATGCCTTTGACGCTCGGTATTGAAACTTTGGGCGGCGTATCCACTCCTTTAATCGAGAGGAACACCACCATTCCCGTAAAGAAGAGCCAAATCTTCTCTACTGCGTCCGACAATCAGCCCGGCGTAGAAATCAACGTATTACAGGGCGAGAGGAAGTTTGCCCGTGATAATAAATCGCTCGGCAGATTTATGCTCAACGATATTCCCCCCGCACCCAGAGGCGTGCCTCAGATTGAGGTCACCTTCGATGTGGATGCTAACGGCATAGTAAACGTCACGGCAAAAGACCTCGGTACGGGCAAGAGCACTAACATCACGATAACCGCATCTACTAACCTCTCCGAAGAGGAAATCGATAAGGCGGTTAAGGACGCCGAAAGGTACGCCGAAGAGGATAAAAAGCGTAAGGAAGAAATCGACAACAAGAATGCGTTAGAAGGGCTTATTGACAGCGTTGAAAAGACTTCTTCCGAGGCGGGCGACAAGCTCTCCGACGAGGATAAAAAGACCCTCGAGGACGCTGTTGCAGAGGCTAAAGAGGCGTTAAATTCAGGCGACAACGAGAGGATAAAGTCCGCAAACGAAAAGCTCCAGAAGGACATTGCCCCCGTAATCTCCAAGCTGTATCAGCAGGCTCAGCAGGCGGGCGGTGCGGCAGACGGCGGCAACGGCGACGTAGGCGGCGACGATACCGAATTTAATCAGCACAAATAATAAAGTTAGATAAATATACGCATAAAATTGTAGCCCTGTTTTCTCGGCTACAATTTTCGCGGTTATAAGGGTTTGGTCATATGGCTGACAAAAAGAATTATTACGAGGTTCTCGGCGTAGATAAAAAGGCGTCGCAGGACGAAATTAAAACAGCATATAGAAAGCTTGCAAAGAAATATCACCCCGACTTCAATCCCGGAGATAAGGATGCGGCTGAAAAATTCAAGGAAATCAACGAGGCTAACAGCGTGCTGTCCGACGAGGAAAAACGCAAGCAGTACGACTACGAACTCGAGCACCCCGGTATGGGCGGCATGGGCGGTTTTAGCGGCTTTGGCGGAAGCGGCGGAATGGGCGGATTTGAGGACATTTTCTCCTCTATGTTCAGCGGTTTCGGCGGGTTCGGCGGTTCACCTAAATCAAGTAGCCATACCCGTGGCGCAGACATTGAGCAGACCGTTCGCCTCTCGTTTTTAGATGCTATCAAGGGCTGTTCTAAAGAGATTAACTACTTTAGGAACGAACCCTGCAAGTCCTGTTCGGGTACGGGTGCTAAGAACGGTACTGCGTTTTCAAAATGCGCAAAGTGCGGCGGTTCGGGTAGGATAAAATATCAGCAGGATACCATCTTCGGGCGTACGATACAGGTAGGCGTTTGCCCCGAGTGTAACGGTTCAGGCAAAAAGATTACCGAACGCTGCCCCGACTGTAAGGGCGTGGGCTATACCCGCAAGCAGACGTCGTTCACCGTTCAGATACCTGCGGGCGTCGATAACGACAGCTCGATGCGTAAGCGTGGGTACGGTCAGGCGTCTCCGAACGGCGGTGAGAGCGGCGATTTATACGTCTACTTCCGCATCGAGCCGCACAAGCTTTTAAAGAGGCAGGATAAAGATTTGTTCGTAACCGTGCCCATAAGCTTTGCTACGGCGGTATCAGGCGGCAAGATTAAAGTGCCCGGCATAGACGACGTTTTAGAGTTGACCATACCTGCAGGAACGGCAAGCGGTACTCGTTTCCAAATTCGAGGCAAGGGCGTTAAGACGGTCAACGGCACGGGCTCGCTGTACGTTACGGTGGAAATCGACGTTCCCCAAAAGCTCTCTCGAGACCAAGCTAAAAAGCTTGCCGAGTACGAAGACACGATTTCGATTAAGTCCTGCCCCCGTATGAGCAAGTATTCCGATGACGTGTCGTCAATCTACGGCGCTAAAATAGATAAACAGTAATGGTAAAAAGTTGACGGTGCAACCGTCAACTTTTTTAATTAGCGCTTTGCAAATAAACTTCGTATTTCTGCGTTGTGTTCCGTGCCGCCTTAGTCGTGTACGTCCGTGTACACTCCTTGCGGTCGGTACTTGCACGCCTTGAACTACTCGTTTCTTTTCAAAGGAACATACCCAAACGAGGTAAAATATTTAAAATACCCGTCATTGCGGCGCATATGTGCGGGAAAATATATGCTTGCCGTTGTGCCTATTGACTTTTATGCGTGCAAGTGGTAACATATGCTTGAATATGAGAAGGTGGTAAAATGAAAAAGATTTTTAAACTTGCTTTGTCTCTCGTGCTTGCGTCGTCGCTTGCGTTCTGTGCGTTTGGCTGCACGAATAAGGACGACGGCGGAAAGGATAATGAAAGCAGCACAGAAAACCCCATCGGAGGCGGGGAAGGTACTACGCCCGAAGAACCCGAGCAGGGCGGGGAAGGTACTACGCCCGAAGAGCCCGAGCAGGGGCAAACCGAGCTTACCTATAATCAAAAAATTGAGAGGTATTTAGACGGAACGGCGTCTACAGCCTTTACTTCGTTCGTATCAAGCCTTGCGCAGTACGATTACGACGCACCCATAAAGGCAGGGGCGATTTACGCCTCGCCCGACGGTAACGGCGACGGCACGTTTAACGACCCATACAGCCTACAGGACGGACTTGACGAGGTCAAGGCTGGTGGCACGCTGTATTTAAGGGGCGGCGTATATAATACTTCCGACGGGGACGGCTACTTTATCAATTGCAGTGGTACGGCGGCAAATTACGTCACTATCCGCAATTACCCCGGCGAAAAAGCGGTAATAGAAAATTCCTA
>JBJFAF010000058.1:0-4219 GCA_051887755.1 Candidatus Coproplasma sp. | reverse complement strand
TGTATTTTCACAAAACTTTTACATAAAAGGCTGTGCTAAAACTTGAAAAAAATTGTCGAAAATGGTAATATGTTGTTTGTAATAAAAATATCTGACAAAACAAGGGGATTATTTCTATGAAAGACTACGTTATTTTGACGGATTCTTGTTCCGATTTGGGCAAGGACGTAAGGGAAAAGTACGGTATCGACTATGTGCAGATGAACATCGTGTACGACGGCAAGGAATTGCCCGCCTCGCTCGACTGGGATATTTATACCCCTGCGGAGCTGTACAACATTATGAGGGGCGGCACGAGAGTAACCACCAACCAAGTACCCGTGCAGAACTTTAACACGGCTTTCGCTAAATATATGGAAGAGGGCAAGGACGTCGTCTATATCGGTTGTTCGTCTGCGCTTTCGGGTTCGGTAAATACGGGTAAGGTCGTCGCCGACGAGCTTGCCGAAAAATATCCCGACAACAAAATCTACGTTATCGACAGCTTATGCAGCTGTCTTGGCGAAGGGCTTATGGCAATAGATGCGGCAAAAATGCGTGCGGATGGCAAGTCCGCTCAAGAGGTTGCAGAGTATATCGAGGCAAACAAGCTCAAATATTTACAGTTTGCGGCTGTGGACGATTTAACCTATTTAAAGCGTGCGGGCAGGGTAAAGGCGTCGGCGGCGTTCTTCGGCAACCTTTTCGGTGTAAAGCCCGTCTTAATTTCCAACCGTCAGGGCGAAAACTTAGCCGTTAAAAAGGTTAAGGGCAGGAAGAATTCTCTCGACGAGCTCGTAAATATGGTTAAGGCGAATATCGTCGACCCCGAAAATCAGACGGTAGCCGTCGTACACGCCGACTGTATTGCCGACGCCGAATATTTAAAGAGCAAAATCGAAAAAGAGATAGGCGTCAAAGAAGTATACGTTAATTATATAGGACCGATTATCGGTGCCTCTACGGGGCCCGGAACGGTGGGGATATATTGCAAGGGCGTAGAAGTAGAGGTTTAACACCTTAATACACTTCTTTGGAAATATGCGTCGCAATACGGCGTCAGGCTACGTTTTTCTCGGGTCATTTACGATATAGTAAACTCCCCGTCGAAAAGCCTCGCCTTCCTTGTCTTGCTCGCATCTTTCCAAAGGGGCAGACTTAGATAAGGGCTAAAAAATATCCCGTCATTGCGAGCCGACTTTACGTCGGTGCGGCAATCTCGGCGGGTACGCTTGTAACTGTTTCTAATCTTTATTACTATAATAAACTATTTCTAATTTTTATTACTATAATAAACTAAAAAAACAATTTATCTAACGCAAAAGAGGAATATGCAGACTCAGATAATTAAAATGGACGGAGCGGATTTTACGGCTATGCTTACGGCAGGCTTTACCTCTCTGTGTGCAAAGGAAGAGGAAGTTAATAGATTGAACGTTTTCCCCGTACCTGACGGCGATACGGGCAAAAATATGCGTATGACCTACGAGTCGGGGCTTAAATTGCTTAAGGAAAACGGAGCGAAGTCCGTAGGAGAGGCGTCCGGCTTATTTGCAAGGGGCGCTCTGCTCGGCGCAAGGGGTAATTCTGGAGTTATACTTTCACAAATATTCAAAGGCATAGCGCAGGGGTTAGAGGGCTGTGAACACGCCTACGCCGACGACGTTATACGAGCCTTTAACTGCGGCGTGGAAAAGAGCTATAAAGCCGTGGTAAAGCCCGTGGAAGGCACTATGCTTACCGTGTTTAGGGAGTGTAGCGAGTGCGCCGCAGACTGCAAGGGCGAAATCACTTCGCTGCCTCAGCTGTTTGAGAGGGTGGAAAGCTGTTGTTTAACTTCAGTTAAAAACACTCCGCTTCAGCTTAGCGTGCTTAAAGACGCAGGCGTAGTAGATTCGGGCGGTGCAGGTCTTCTGTGCATTTTTCAGGGCTTTTTAAATTATTTCTCGGGCGAAGAGCAGGAATGCGGTTCGTCGTTAGACGGGCTGTTTACGCCTGCTAATATGGCGGAAGTTGCCCTTTCAGAGGACGGAGAGTTCGGCTATTGTACCGAATTTTTAGTCGCCCTTTCAAACTATAAGGATAGCTTTTCGACCGAGGAGCTCGTTGCAAGGCTGGAAAGTATAGGCGGTCAGTCCATAGTTGCGTTGAGGGACGGCGATATAGTCAAGGTACACGTCCACGTTCAGACCCCCGGCGACGTTTTAAATATCGCACAGCAATACGGCGAGTTTATCTCAATCAAAATCGAAAATATGACATATCAGCACTCTCAGCTTTTGGAAGAGGGCGCAAACTTAATTAAATCCGAAAAGCAAAAGTTGGGCGTTGCGCTTGTAGCGGTTGCCGACGAGGGCGGGTTCAAAGATTTATTCTACGATATGGGCGCCGACTGCGTTATAAGTGGCGGGCAGAGTATGAACCCCTCGGTTCAGGACTTTTTAAAGGCGTTTGAAGAGGTCAACGCAAACGACATAATAGTCTTACCGAACAATTCAAACGTGTTGATGGCGGCAAATCAAGCGGCGGAGCTGTTCGGCGGAAACGTGCACGTTCTCCCCTCTAAGACGATTGCGCAGGGATATAGTGCGCTTTCTATCTACAACAACGAGGAGGATATTTCCGTCACCTTAAACGATATGCTGTCGGCAATCTCCTCTGTCATTTCAGCCGAGATAACGCACGCCGTGCGTAACGCCAAGTGCGACGGGATAGATATTAAAGAATCGCAGACTATGGTGATTGTTGACGGCAAGGTTGCCTCCGCAAACGACGATTTATTAACCGCCTTTAAGGATGCGCTTTTGCGCTTGGATATGGACGATAAGTGCGTAATAACCCTCTTTTGCGGCGAGGGCTGTACCGATAATCTGACCGAGCAATTGCAGAAGTTAATAAACGAAAACTATCCTTTCTTGGAGGTCAGCGTCGTACAGACCAACCAACCTGTATACGATTATGTAATAGCCGTCGAGTAATTTAAGTTTTTGCTTGATTTTAAAGGGTTTGCGTGTTAAAATAACATTCGGTACGGAGCATGGGTTTAAAAGTCCGTACCGATATTAAAATTTTAACGGGTGGAAACGGCAATGAATATTAGACAATTATTAGCGGAAAAGCAGTCCTTCGTAGGGAAGGAAGTGGAGCTTAACGGCTGGGTAAGAAACCACAGGCAGCAAAAGAGTATCGGCTTTATCGACTTTTACGACGGCACGGTTTTTAACCCCGTACAGCTCGTCTACGAAATAGGCAAGGTAGATACGGCTGACGTAAAGGTGGGCGCCTGCCTCAAGATTGCGGGCAAAGTGGTCTTAAACGAGAGAAACGACTCTATCGATATAGAGCTTTCGTCCGTTGCCGTGCTCGGGACTTGCGACGACGACTTCCCCATTCAGCCCAAGCGCCATACGCTTGAGTTCCTTCGCGAACAGGCGTATCTTCGCCCCCGCACGAGGGTTTTTCAGGCTGTATTCCGCATAAGAAGTATTGCCTCGATGGCTATACACGAATATTTTCAATCCCGTGACTTTATCTATGTGCATACTCCTTTGCTCACCGCAAACGACGCAGAGGGGGCGGGAAACACCTTCACCGTTACCACTTACGACCCTATTAACAATAAGGAAAAGGATTATTCCAACGATTTCTTCTCCCGTCACGCATCTTTAGCGGTTACGGGTCAGTTGGAGGGCGAGACGTTTGCAATGGCGTTCTCCAACATATATACCTTCGGTCCTACCTTCAGGGCGGAGGATTCCAACACGAAAACTCACGCCTC
Organism: Candidatus Coproplasma sp.; assembly: GCA_051887755.1. Taxonomy (GTDB): domain Bacteria; phylum Bacillota; class Clostridia; order Christensenellales; family Borkfalkiaceae; genus Coproplasma. Next base: position 462 of record JBJFAF010000058.1, on the reverse strand, counting down.
TGAGTTCTGGATGATAGAGCCCGAAATGGCGTTTTGCGACCTGCACGGACTTATGGACGTAGAAGAAGATTTCTTAAAAAACATTCTCAGCACTATTTTAGCTAAGTGCGATAAGGAGTTGGAGTTCTTGGAAAAGTTCAACTCTCTCCCCCTTCGTCAGCGTATGCAACAGCTCATTGACTCGCAAATCGTTCGCCTCTCTTTCCACGACGCTATAACCATTTTGAAGGAGGCGGACAAGACCGAAAACTTCGAATTTAAGCCCGAGTATGATTCCGACCTCGCAAGGGAGCACGAAAAGTACCTCACCGAAAAGAAGTTTAATGCGCCCGTATTCGTCTATGACTGGCCTAAGGAGTTCAAGGCGTTCTATATGTACCAAAACGACGACGGCAAGACGGTAGGTGCGGTTGACCTATTAGTTCCCAACGCCGGCGAGCTTATGGGCGGCAGTCAAAGGGA
>JBJFAF010000057.1:0-4221 GCA_051887755.1 Candidatus Coproplasma sp. | reverse complement strand
TTACTTCGCCTTTAGAAAGTTCCCTGATTTTTTCGGGAGAGGCCACGCCTATTTTTATTGAGCAAAAATCGTTTAATTCAAACATCTATATTACCTCCCGTTTAGTCCTTATCCTCGTCTTCTTCGTCGAACAAGGTGAACTTGTCGCCCAAGTCGTCGTCGCCGAAATCGTCCATTTCTTCGTCGCTGAACAAGTCTTTAGCGTTGAAATCGTCCTCGTCGTCGCCTTCGTCAAACAGCGATATATCGCCGAGCTCTTCTTCCTCTTCTTCGTTGTGAGAGGCGAGCTCCAACTCTTCTTCGGGAATTTCCTTTTCCTTGTCCTCTGCCTCCCTTGCCTTTGCGTTGGGGATAGCCTCGTCGTCCTCGTCAAGCTCGTGAATGATGAGCTCTTCGCCGCTTTCGGTAAGCACCTTCACGTCGAGTGCAAGCGATTGGAGTTCCTTTAAGAGTACCTTGAACGCCTCGGGGATACCGGGTTCGGAGATGTTGTTGCCCTTTACGATTGATTCGTAAGTCTTGACACGTCCGACGATATCGTCAGACTTGACGGTCAAGATTTCCTGCAAGATGTGCGCTGCGCCGTAAGCTTCCAGCGCCCAGACTTCCATTTCGCCGAAACGCTGACCGCCGAACTGCGCTTTACCGCCGAGGGGCTGCTGAGTTACCAAGCTGTAAGGACCTATGGACCTTGCGTGAATCTTATCGTCAACGAGGTGGATAAGCTTAATCATATACTGTACGCCGACGGTTACCCTGTTTTCGAAGGGTTCGCCCGTTCTGCCGTCGTATACCTGAATTTTACCGTCGACCGCACCTTCGGGGTTGACGATATTGTTCTCTTTAAAGAGCTGTTTTATATCCTGCTCGGTTGCGCCGTCGAATACGGGGGTCGCAATCTTCCAGCCGAGCTGTTTGCAGACCAAGCCTAAGTGTACTTCGAGCACCTGACCGATATTCATACGGGAAGGCACGCCCAAGGGGTTGAGCAATATCTGCAAAGGCGTACCGTCTGCAAGGAAGGGCATGTCCGCCTGAGGCAATACCCTTGAGATGACGCCCTTGTTACCGTGACGGCCCGCCATCTTATCGCCGACCTGAATCTTTCTCTTCTGTGCGATATATACTCGTACTAATTTAGATACGCCGGGCGAAAGCTCGTCTTTATTTTCTCTGGTGAACACCTTTACGTCAACGACTATACCGCCTTCACCGTGAGGCACTTTCAAGGACGTATCCCTGACCTCCCTCGCCTTGTCGCCGAAGATTGCACGAAGGAGTCTTTCTTCGGGGGTAAGCTCGGTTTCGCCCTTAGGGGTAACCTTACCGACGAGAATGTCGCCGGGCTGAACTTCCGCACCGATACGGATAATACCGTTTTCGTCCAAATCTTTAAGTGCGTCTTCGCCGACGTTGGGTATATCCCTAGTAATCTCTTCGGGTCCTAACTTGGTGTCCCTTGCCTCCGTCTCGTGTTCTTCAATATGGATAGAGGTGAACACGTCGTCTTGAACGAGCTTTTCGGAGATGAGAATTGCGTCCTCGTAGTTGTAGCCTTCCCACTCCATATAGCCGATTAATATATTCTTGCCGAGTGCAAGCTCGCCGTTGTTAGTAGCAGGACCGTCGGCAATGATTTCGTTCTTTTCAACCCTGTCGCCCGTGTTGACGATGGGCTTTTGGTTAAGGCAGGTGTTTTGGTTTGAACGCTCGAATTTCTTTAATTTATATTCAGTGACGAGCCCGCTGTCTTCCCTGATTTTAATCATATCGGACGTACTGCCGATAACTTGACCCGCCTCTTTAGCACGGACGATAACGCCGCTGTCGCGTGCAATCGCAGATTCGATACCCGTAGCGACGATAGCGCTCTCCGTCTTCATAAGGGGAACTGCCTGACGCTGCATGTTCGAGCCCATCAACGCACGGTTGGTATCGTCGTTTTCAAGGAAAGGAATAAGCGCAGTTGCAACCGATACGAGCTGTTTAGGACTTACGTCCATATAGTCCATATGGTCGGGCGTCATCTGGGTTATTAAATCCTGATGGCGGCAGCCTACACGGGCGTTGATAAAGTGATTGTTTTCGTCGAGAGGCTCGTTCGCCTGAGCGACAACGTATTTATCCTCTTCGTCTGCGGTGAGGTAATCGACGTGGTCGGTTACGGTAGCCACGCCGTTTTCGTCCTTAACGACTTTGCGGTAAGGGCTCATAATAAAGCCGTATTCGTTTACCTTAGAGAAGGTTGCAAGCGAAGAAATCAGACCGATATTCTGACCTTCGGGAGTTTCGATAGGACACAATCTGCCGTAGTGCGAGTGGTGAACGTCACGCACTTCGAAGGTTGCTCTGTCACGGTTTAAACCGCCGGGTCCGAGTGCGGAGAGCTTACGCTTATGCGTGAGTTCTGCGGCGGGGTTGGTCTGGTCCATAAACTGCGAGAGCTGGGAAGAACCGAAGAACTCCCTGATAACCGCAGATACGGGGCGAACGTTGACAAGTCCTGAAGGGGTTACCTCCATTGCGTCCTGCGTAGCCATTCTCTCTTTAATCAACTTTTCCAAACGGGAAATTCCTATGCGGAGTTGGTTGGTTAAGAGCTCGCCGACGGAACGTACACGGCGGTTGCCTAAGTGGTCGATGTTATCGATTGTGCCTATGCCGTACTGCAAGTCGATATTAGAGGAGATTGCGGCTACTATGTCGTCCACCGTGATGTGCTTATGGCAGAGCTTTTCGACGATGGGCTTAATAGTCTTCTTTTCGTCGGCGTCGAGCGTCTCCTTATCGCTATTTAAAAGCTCGGTAAAGAGCTTACAAGCCTCGACGAATTTAATTCTCTGGTCACGGCGCTTTTCACGGTTTTTCTTCTCCTCGGGCTTTTCGTCCTCGGTCTCTTCAACCTCTACGGTGTAGTAAAGCGCATTGATTTCGTCAAGGTATTTTGCGGCAACTTCCTCGCAGGAGGCAGTTTTACATTCCTGCGCAATCTGATTGCAGAATACGAAGTTGGGATAATATACGGTGGGCAAAAGACCGAATGTCTTGGGGTTCTTATCCGAAAGAGCAGACCAATTAACGGTGTAGTTACCGATAATCTTGTGTTTGACTTCGCCAAGCTCGGGGTCGCTGACCCATACTCGTACGGCGTTTGCATTATCAATCGTAACGCCTGCGTCCTGAATTTTTACAGCCAACTCTTCGGAAATGATTTCGCCTGCGCTTGCGATTATTTCGCCCGTTTCGGGGTTGGTAACGTCCTCTGCAAGCTTACAGCCGGGGAGACGGTAAGCCAAGTTGAGCTTTTTGTTGAACTTGTATCTGCCGACCTTGACGACGTCGTAACGCCTGGGGTCGAAGAACAGGTTGTTGAGGTGCTGTCTTACGGACGCCTCGGTGGGAACTTCGCCGGGACGGAGCTTTCTGTAAAGCTCTACCAAGCCGTCGCTCTCGGATTTAGTCGTATCCTTTGCGATGGTGTTTTTAATCATCTTGTCGGAATCGAATAAATCTAACAGTGCGCCGTCCGAACCGAATCCCAACGCCCTCAAAAGTACGGTAGAGCAGATTTTACGCTTTCTGTCAACGTGTACCCATTGAACGCCCTGTGCGTCCTGCTCAAACTCAAGCCAAGCGCCCCTGTTAGGGATTACGGTAGTGCCGAACATCTCCTTACCCGTCTTGTCCCTCTCCATAGCGTTGTAGCTGCCGGGAGAACGGACGAGCTGGGATACGATTACACGCTCTGCGCCGTTGATGATGAATGAACCCGAATCTGTCATCTTAGGGAAATCGCCCATAAAGACGTCGGATTCAATAATTTCGTCCTTAACCTTGTTAACGAGCCTTACCCTTACATGCAGGGGGAGAGCGTACGTTGCGTCACGGTTGCGGCACTCCTTCTCGTCATACTTAGGTTTCTCGTCAAACCAGTGGTCGAGGAAATACAATTCGAAGTGGTCCGAATAGTCGGTAATGGGTGAGAAATCTTCAAAGACTTCACCTATACCCTCCTCAATGAAAGTACGATAGCTCGCTTTTTGAATCTCAACGAGGTCGGGAATATCGATGACTTCGTTAATCTTGCCGAACTTACGCCTTTCGGTCTTGCCATACTTGTGAATCGGTAAATTCATTAATCGCTTTTACTCCTTTACTTTGTTCTATCACGTGTTTGGCGATTATGCGTATATATCTTTTCACCGCAAAAAATCTAACGTT
>JBJFAF010000056.1:0-4321 GCA_051887755.1 Candidatus Coproplasma sp. | reverse complement strand
CTTTTCGGTCACGCCGTTTAATTCGGAATTGTGCTTTGCGCTCTCAACCGCAACTGCGTCGATGTCGGTAAGGTAGGCAAACTTTGCGCCGAGTTTAACCGCCGATATGCCCAAAATGCCGCTGCCGCACCCTACGTCTATACATACGCTCTCGGGCGTGATATACTTTTGCAACAGCTCTACGCACATAGAAGTCGTCTCGTGCTCGCCCGTACCGAAAGCCATATTGTTGTCGAGCTTGACAATCTCTTCGCCGTCCTTTTTATCGTAGGCAATCCACTCGGGCACTACTACGACCGAACCCAAGTGAATGGGGCGGAAATGGTTGCGCCAAATCTCTATCCAGTCGTCGCCCTCGATTTCCCTTTTAGTCGTCTCAAGCGTGCCTAAAGGGAGAGCGCCCGCACAGTTTGCAACGACCTCGTCTATATCTTTCCTTATCTGCGGCAGAACGGCGTCTGCATCGGATACGGCGATAAACGCCTTAACCATAACGTCGCCCGAATTTTCGGCTATAAGCTCTTCGTCCATATAGTCCCAATAGGACGATTTATCCCTTTGAAGGGCAATTACGTCCTTAACGTCGGAGATTGCCACGCCGTAAGAGGTGTATCTCCACATAATATCTGCAATGAGTTCGCTGCCTTCTGAAGTCGTGTGTACGGTAAGTTCGATAAATTTCATAGTACTATTTTAACACATAAGCTACTAAAAAAGCAAGCACCGCCGTAAAGATTATCAGCGGCGAAAGGCGTTAAAAGGTTTTAAGCCTATTTATATTATCGTTAATATATGTTTATCCGTATATTTTTAAAAAAACCTTTACTTAACTAAAGTGCCGTGATATAATCAAGTTGAACAGTATTCGAAAGGAGAATATGTATGAAAAAGAAGATTTTATTCCTACCCCTTATTATTATAACCGCCTTAGTTGCGGCTATAACATGTTCGCTGTTTGCCGCTTGCGGTACAGCTACCAGCCCCAACGAAGCTGCTTATTGGTTTTCCGAGAACAGTTATGAGTACGTTAATTACGACTCCGAATCAGGCAATAGCGATACGGCAGGTGCGTATTGGCACTTTACTGCGGCTAAAGACGAAGATATAACTATGTCGCTTAGAATGACCTTACCTGCGTACGCAACCGCATATCTCTACGTAAACGACGTACAGGTTCAAAGTGAAAACAACACGGGCATTTACACCTTCGTATACAAATTATCCTTAAAGAAGGGCGATAAGATTAAGCTACACGCATTCCGTGTGCTTGGCTCATCGCTTGCAGAAGGCGGTTTTGAAATTACTTATATGACCGTTAGCGACGGGCAGAAGGAATATCCCATAAAGGAATTCGACAAATCAACTTCCACCCCTTACGCTTAATCTGGCAGACATAAAAAAATAAAGGCTGGTAAAAATATGTTCAAGAAAAAGTTTTTATCTTCCGCAGCGGCGCTTTCGCTTGCAATAATTATGCCATTTACGGTTTTCGGTTTAATTTCTTCGCAAAGTCCGACTTCGGTTGCCGTAGCGGAAACTACTGAAACCGAAGAGAAGTCCGTATTTGACGGCGTCCTTGACCTTATAAGCGAAAAGGGTGCGGACGTTATAAAAGATAGCCTGCCGACGGTGGGCGACTTTTTGTGCGCTAAAGTCTTTGACTTTATAGGCATCGACTATACGGACAGCTATACCAAAGAGCTTAAAGTTGTAAACGAAAAGCTTGACTCAATGCAGGACGACTTAAAGCAGATAATAGACAACCAAAGCAATGAAAAATCGCAGAACGCAATTCGTTCTTTTCTCAATCAGACGAACGTCTTTTCCGCTGCGATAAGAAAATCGTATATCTATTTCAATAGTATTTTACAAAAGCAAAAAGACAACTCGATTACTAAAGAAGCGGCTAAAGCTGAAGAAAATAATTTATACGAAAACCACGTTAAAGACTTGTTTTTTGGTTCAAGCTCGTCTACGGGCGACCTCTCATTACAGCTTGAAACGCTGTGTAAAAGTATCGTAACCCCCGACGAAACGGCTGCGGAAATAACATTAATGGAACACTACCATATAACGTACGAGTATCTTTGGGCTTTCGATATGCAGTCGTTTAAGCCGAAAAAGGACTTTTTAGGCTACGTTTCAACCACGGCGCTTCAGGGGCTTACGCTTGCCACGTTCCAGCACACCTACGAGTACGAAAACGCTAAATCCGATTTGGAAAAGCAAGCGATAGATTCTTCGTGGACAGAAGTTAAAAAAGCGTCTGACAAGGCTTTCGATTATCTAAATAAAGAGATAAAAGCCGTTCAAAAAGCCGAAAAGGACAGCAAGGACAGTAACACTACTCTCCACTACGCAACGAACAAAAAGATTTCAAAAAAGCTATACTCTGCAAGGTTTTTAAAGAGCAGTTCGAGCAGCGAAGATTTTTACGATGGAAGCAATCACTATACCTACGGCGTAAGGGAAAGTAATAAAAAAAGAAACAGGTATCACACCCTTTATACGCTTGACAACAGGTCGTTTTTGAACGTCGTGCAGAAGGAATATGCGGAATACGTTAAAAACTATAAAAAGCCTGCAACCTTCTCGTTTTTAGATTACTTGAAGGAAATAGGGTTCACCTGCGACGATTGGAACGTTACGGGCGTTTATATGGGGCAAAGATATAAGATAGAAGGCGGTTTTACTTCGATTGAACGTTTCTATCTTGAGTATACCGATAAAGAAGGCAAGACGGGCGAGATGCAGTGGGCAAGATGGAAAAGCGATAACTGTTGGGCAAACGGCGAAGCGGTAGCAAAGTTTGCGGCTTTTGTAGACGCTAACGGTACTTTGGTTGGAAGCTACGGTAAACTTTACGAGCGTTTTTCTAACAGCGGTAATACCGGTTATTATATCTATAAGGGCTTGAAAGGTCACAAAAATTATACGGACAACGCACAAAAGTTAGGTAAGGTATGGTAAAGACTATGAAAAAATTATTAATTGCAATTATACTCTGCTTGGGCTGTGCCTTAACCTTGACAGCCTGCAACGCAGATAACGGCGAGAGCGGCGGTGAAAGCGATAAGACCGTTTACGCCTACTGCTCTCAATTCTACAGCGCAGCCTTTGGCAATTACGGCAGTTTTACGATTACCCCCACAGACGATAACGAGTTGGAAAAGTCCTTTGACCTATCTAAAATAACCCTTTCGGGTGCGTTCACGGGTATGAGCATAACGGCGGCAACTTTGTCCGACGACGAATACTCGGCGACGTTCAGCCTTAGCGGCGCCCTTTCCGAAGGCGACTACGGCATAGTTTCAGGCGACGGGATAGTTAAGGGCAAGACGGCGGAAATAACCGTGCCTATCACGGCAGCTTCAGCAAGCTCGCAATCTAAAGTTTACGCCAACGCAGGCGAGCAGACGGTTGAAATAGAGCTTTTATCCGCTTGCTTTAATAAGGATATTACCCCTGCGGACTTCACTCTTTCGGGTGCGGCTAAGAATATGACGGTTAAATCGGTTTCAACAAATTACGCAACTGATACCGACGGGGAAGTAATGCTTTCGCAGACGGCAACCTTAACGCTTACGGGTGAGCCCGACGGCACCGACTATGCGTATGTAGAAGTTTCAAGCAGTGCAACGACTTACAACAAAGCTTTGAGCGCGGTTTTGACCACCGACTTTTACGGTGCGGTGATATTAAACGACGATATAGACAGCTACACCCTTTCGGACACGGTTTATATCAAGGCGAATAATATAAAATTCAAGGACACGATAGGCAAGGGCGATTTAACTTTTGGCGGTGCGCTTAAAAATTTCGCCGTGATTGAAGAAGTCGACGTCGTTAACGAAGAGCTTATAGGCTTGCACTTATCCTTCCCCTACACGTTTATAAATTACACCGAAAGTATTGGATATATAAGCTTTAGCGCGGATACCAATACGGACGGCAAGTCGTTTACCTGCTCTGCCGTTTTATCCACGCCTGAGATTGACTATTCCGTCACCGTAAGCGAAAACACGGCTTTGCTTGTAATCAAGCTCTCTAATGCAGAATTTAACCTTATAGATTCGCCCACTATAACCACCGAAGACGGAACGGAAATTTTGGTTAGCGGTATGGATATAGTGGATATAGACGAATACTTAAGCATTAAATTCAACCTGCCTGCAAACTATTCGGGAATGCTCTATTGCGAGATTGCGAACGCCTACGATATAGTTACGTCCAACAATCAAACCGAGAGCATAACGATTAAATCGGCTTTATATATCTAAATAGGGTTTAATAATTCTACTAAAGCTAACCCGTCGTTGCG
>JBJFAF010000055.1:0-4322 GCA_051887755.1 Candidatus Coproplasma sp. | reverse complement strand
TCGTCTTGCTGTTTGCAAGCGAATCCTGCAACGCACCCAACGGGCATGCGCCGATAGCGCCGGGACAGCTGTAGCAGTTCAAGCCGGGCACGCAGACCTTTTTTGTGTCGCCCGTGTAAATCTTGCCCGAGAAAAAGCCCTTGATATTAGCGTTGTACAGCAGTGCGGCGTACACTTGAATAAGCCTGCGCTTAGTGGGCTTGTGGGCGATAAACCAATTCTTTACCTTAGTCAAAAAATTACTCATATCAGCCCAACCCTATGCACTCCGTGCAGATATTAATCGCTTTGATAAACACCGCCTGCGCATTGCCGTTCAAAGAGCCCCATACGACGAGCGCAACGCCGATTACGCCGAGGGCTATCCTTATTGCAAGCACGACCCTTTTATCTTCAAAGAATAACTCGACCTTATTATACCAACAAGTTGCAGTCTGCGCATTAGGCTGTTTAACGCCTTTAGTCACCTTTTGGAGCGAGGGCAGGGAGTTTTTTACGCCGTATTTTATAAGCGCCGCACCGATTGCATACAGCACTGCCGCCGCAACGAATACGGGGAAAACGACTTTCGCCATATCGAGTATTTCAAGCGTGACCGCCTTGTTGTTGAAATTTGAAGGAATACACAGGTATATTACTGTGGTAAGCACGGCTATTGCCGAGAGGACGTAACCGCCCACCTTAACACCGAAAGCGAGCTTTTGGGTCTGTAAAACCTTGGCGTACTCCGCCTCTAACCCCTCGGGTGCGGAGGAGGGCAGTCTTTCGATAAGACGGGCGTACTGCAAGTCGGGGCTTAACTTACGGGGCTTTTCCTTGACGGGGAATACCTCCCATAAGACGAACCCAACGACAATTGCGCCTATCCACAGCCAGAAGAATAAATCTATTTTGGATAAGGCGGCGACGACTATCTCCCTCGTAAAGGGCTTGCGGTCGAGTACGGGCGCAGAGCTTGAATTGAAAATTGCCAGAACCTGCCACGCAAAAAGCGCACCTACGACCACCGTGAACACGCCTAAAAATATGCCGTAATACAGCCTTACGGATTTGCTTGCCTTTTGAACGTTCATAATTTCATTATAATATCACACGATTGCGTTGTCAAGAATTAATAACTTGACAAACTGTGATAATAACCTTATAATTTTACCAAAAAACGGCATTGATTTGCCTATACTTTTAAGACTGACGGCTATTTACTATGGAAAAAGAAATTTACGACGACTACCTTAATATCCTAAAGGAAGAGCTTTTGCCCGCTATGGGCTGTACCGAACCCATTGCCGTAGCATACGCCGCCGCACTTGCAAAAGAGGCGCTTGGCTGTATGCCCGAGGTCGTGGAAATTTGCGTTTCGGGCAATATTTTGAAGAATGTTAAAAGCGTCGTAGTCCCCTCTACGGGGGGACTTAGGGGCGTGGCTTCCGCTGCGGCGGCAGGCATTGCCGCAGGCGACCCTGCAAAAAAGCTTGAAGTGCTTGCAGGTATCGCAACGGCAGACCACGAGAAGATTAAAGCCTTTTCCGAAAGCGCTAAATTTATCGTAACCCACAGCGACAGCGGCTGTATCTTCGACATAGGTGTAAGGGTATTCTGCGGTGAAAATCAGGCGTTTGCAAGAATTGCAGGGCACCACACCAACGTGGTGGAAGTAAGCAAGAACGGCAGAAAGATTATATCTAAGGACGTTTTGGACAACGCCGACGAGGGTTTGACCGATAGGAGTAAGCTCTCCGTCAAGGGCATTATAGAGTTTGCCGACACCTGTAAGATAGAGGATATAGAAGGGTTAATATCCCGTCAGCTTGAATACAACGGGGCTATCGCCGAAGAGGGGTTAAAGAACGACTACGGCGCAAGAATCGGTAAAATACTTTTAGAGAGCTTTGGCAGGGACGATACCCACAACCTTGCAAGGGCGACTGCGGCGGCAGGTAGCGATGCGAGAATGAACGGCTGTCCCCTCCCCGTCGTCATCGTATCGGGTAGCGGCAATCAAGGTATGACGGCGTCGTTACCCGTCAAGGTATACGCCGAAAAATTAGGGTCAAGCCGAGAAAAGCTTTTAAGGGCGGTTGCCCTTTCCGACCTTATTACCGTACACTTAAAGACGGGTATAGGCAGGCTCTCCGCCTATTGCGGCGCAGTCTCCGCAGGCGCAGGCGCAGGCGCAGGCGTGGCGTACTTGCACGGCGGCGGCTTTGAGGAGATAGCGCATACCGTGGTAAATGCGCTTGCCATAACGTCGGGCTTGATTTGCGACGGGGCTAAGTCGAGCTGTGCGGCTAAGATTGCCTCGGCGGTCGATGCAGGCATATTAGGCTATGAAATGTACAAGCACGGAAGTCAGTTTTACGGCGGCGACGGCATAATATTGCGTGGCGTAGAAAACACTATCGACAACGTATCCGACTTAGCACGAGTGGGTATGAGGGGCACGGACGAGGAAATTATCAAGCTTATGCTTAAGGAAAACGACTAAATATCTATAACCGTAAACGACAATAAAGCATAAAAGTTTAGCGGCGGCGTACCGAAATTTTCGGTACGCCGCCGCTTATTGCTTATTATAAATTTAAATCGGCTGATTGCCGAATTTTACCCAACCCATAGCCAGGCGATACAGGCGACGATGCCGAAGACCGCAATGACTATTAAGAACACGGGCAGATATGCGGCGAACGCCGCACGCACCATCTTCCAATATTCCTTGCGTGATAATTTATTTTTACTCGTCTTTCCACCGTTCTTTTTGCGATTGGGGTCGTACCACCTGAACCCCTCTACGTTCATATCCGCAAAGGTTGTCTCGGTGTCTAAGTCGTCATGTTTACGTTCCTTTTTAGCCATTATCTACTTCCGTTTCAGGCTTTTCCGGCTCGCATGCCTCCGCCACGGTTTCGGGCTCGACTTCCGTTTCGGGTAAAGTCTTTTCCGCCTTTTTCGCCTTTAAAAGGCTGAACGATTTTTTATTTTGAGCTGCGAGGGCAGCCTCTTCAAGCCTCTTCGCCTCCTCAGCCTCTAATCTTTCGGTATCCTCCGCACTGTTGTATAAGTGGCAAGCGCAGAAATGACCGGGCTCGACTTCCTTATACTCGGGGGCGATTCTCGTACAGATGTCCGTGCAATGCTCGCAACGAGTATGGAACTTACAGCCTGCGGGGGGATTGACGGGCGAGGGAATGTCGCCCTGCAACATAATTCTATGCATCTTGACGTGCACGTTGGGTACGGGCACAGCGGAGAACAGAGCCTTAGTGTAGGGGTGTAAGGTGTTTTCGAAGATTGCCTTTTTACTGCCGTATTCGACTAGATTGCCGAGGTACATAACGCCTACGTCGTCGGATATATGCTTTACAACCGACAAGTCGTGAGAGATAAAGATATAGGTAAGACCCAACCTCTCCCTTAAGTCGATGAGCATATTGATAACCTGCGCCTGAATGGATACGTCGAGTGCGGAGACGGGTTCGTCGCACACTACGAGCTCGGGCTTTAACGCCAAGGCACGGGCGATACAAATACGCTGACGCTGACCGCCTGAAAATTCGTGGGGGTATCTTTCGAAATAGTGGGGCTGAAGTCCGCACATTTCCATAACGTCCAAAACGTACTTATGATAGCCCGATTTATCCACAATCTTGTGCTGACGGGCGGATTCGCCTATGATTTCGCCGACGGTTATTCTGGGCGAAAGGCTCGCATAAGGGTCCTGAAAAATCATTTGGATTTGAGGGCGCATTTTATCGAACTCCTTGTTGGAGAGCTTTAATATATCCTGCCCTTTAAAGTACGCCTCGCCTTGAACGCCGTCGTAGAGGCGGAGTAGCGACCTGCCCATAGTGGACTTGCCGCAGCCCGATTCGCCGACTATACCTAAAGTCTTACCCTTTTCGAGGGTGAACGATATGCCGTCTACCGCCTTCAAAAATTTTACGGGCTTGCCGAAAAAGTTGGTCTCGGCGGTAAAATATTTCTTTAAGTTCTTAACTTCCAGGAGAACTTCGGGTTTTTCTTTAATTTCTTCCATTACTTATTCTCCTTTGCGTCTTTATAAAGATAGCAAGCCACCTTATGAGTGGGCGATACTTGAACGTATTCGGGATATTGTCCTGCACATTCCGCCTTACACATCTCGCACCTGTCCCTAAAATAGCAATAGTCGGGCATATTTATAGGGTTAGGCACGAAACCGGGAATATTATAGAGCTTTTCAACGTCCTCGTCTACGGTGGGCTTACTCTTCTGCAAGCCTATAGTGTAAGGGTGCATAGGTCTGTCGAAGATATCCTCCGCAGTACCCATCTCTATGACCTTGC
>JBJFAF010000054.1:0-4347 GCA_051887755.1 Candidatus Coproplasma sp. | reverse complement strand
TGGCAGGGGAGACGCGATTCGAACACGCAACCGACGGTTTTGGAGACCGCGACTCTACCGTTGAGCTACTCCCCTAACTCAATGTGAACATTATATATTAAAGCGTAAATTTAGTCAACTAATTTAGGAGATGTATTAATGAAAAAACAATTTAAACTCGGTATAATCGGCTGTGGGTTTATGTCAAATGCGATAATTAAGTGCATTTGCGAATCCGAATATATAAAAAATCGCAAACTTATCGTCAGCGACACGAGCCACGACAAGCTTAACGCCGCCGCTGACGAATACGGAATTAACGTCACGGACGACAACCGTTACCTCGCCGAAAATAGCGAATATATTCTCTTTGCGGTTAAGCCCCAAAATTTTACAGACGTTGCAAAGGAAATAGAGGGCGTAAACCTCGAAAAGGTTATAAGCATAATGGCGGGCGTTAAGAAGGCTACTATCAAAAACGCCCTCGGGGTTGGTTTAATCAAAGTTGCCCGCTGTATGCCTAATCTCCCTTGCTCGGTAGGTTGCGGTATGATGGGCGTTGATATGTCGGACTATAATAAAAACACCGACGATATTGAATTTATCTACAACCTTTTCAGCTGCTTAGGCAGCGTTTTAAGCATTTCCGAAGACAAGTTGGACGCCGTCACGGGTATAAGTGGCAGCGGACCTGCTTACGCTTTTATATTTATCGACAGCCTTATCGACGCAGGCATTAAGCAGGGGCTTAGTAAGGACGAGGCAAAGCTTTTGGCTATGCAGACGGTATTAGGCAGCTGTCAGCTTTTAATGGAGACCGAAAAGCCTCTATCCGAACTAATTATGAGCGTATGCAGTAAAGGCGGCACGACGATAGAGGCGGTTAAGGTCTTTGAAGAGAAGAACTTCAGAGGAATAATTTCCGACGCCGTTGCGGCTTGCGTAAAACGCTCTAAAGAGCTTTCGCAAAACTGATGAAAAAGGTCACGATATATACTGACGGCGCTTGTTCGGGCAATCCCGGCGTAGGCGGTTGGGGCGCTGTGCTTATGTATAACGGCGTTGAAAAGCGCATTTCGGGTGCGGAGGAAAATACGACTAATAACCGTATGGAATTATTTGCCGTCATAAGTGCTTTGGAGTGTCTTAAAGAGCCCTGTGAAGTCACCCTTTACAGCGATTCGGCGTATACGGTAAATTCGTTTTTAAACGGCTGGGTATATGAGTGGGAGAAATCCGACTGGAAAAAGGCGGACAAAAAGCCCGTGTTAAACAGCGATTTATTGAAGAGGCTGTTGTCGCTTACGAAAACGCATAAAGTCGAGTTTATAAAGGTTAAAGGGCACGCAGATAACGAATATAACAATATTTGCGACAAGCTTGCAACTGACGCCGTTAAAAACTTTAAAAAGGCATAATAGACGTTTATTACACCATAATATTATATTGATGGGTAAAAACGAGGATTTAAAATCGAGCAGACTAAACTCTAAGAAGGCGACTTCAATCGCCGTAAATGTTTTGTCTGCCGTTTTTTTTGCTCTTCTTGCGTTCGTGTTTTTTGCGTACGCTCTTAAAGAGCGCAGTTTGGCGTTTATCGACAGATATTACGTCTATCTTTTTTGGGCAACGGTAGGTATTCTCTTTTCTTTGCTCGTCTTGTATCTCGTATTTTTTGCCCTGTCAAAGCAGGTCGTATACCGCTTTATTCTATGCGCCCTTATTTTCCTTGATATTGTTGCCGTAATTTTTTACGCACTGAGCGCAACGGGCGTTTTAAGCAGTCTTACGAGCGTTGAAAAACTTAGAGAATATATCTCAAGCTTTGGCGCAGCAGCGGTAATAATATTCATCGCTTTTCAGTTTTTGCAGGTGGTAGTTTTGCCTGTGCCCGGGTCGATTTCGGTTGGCGTGGGTGTAGCACTTTTCGGACCATTAAGGTGCTCGATTTTTAGTTTTATAGGCATAATAGCTGGGTCAATCGTCGCCTTTGCCTTAGGCAGGTGGGTCGGATATAAGGCGGTCAGTTGGGTAGTTGGTAAAGACGATTTGGATAAGTGGCTTAAAAAAGTCAAGGGCAAGGACTATTTATTGCTGTCGATTATGTTCCTCTTGCCGTTGTTTCCGGACGACGTTTTATGCTTTGTTGCAGGGCTTTCGTCTATGACTTGGGGCTACTACCTTGTAATGATAACGGTTACGAGGTTGATTTCCGTATCCGTTACGTCTTTTTCGTTGCAGCTTATACCTTTTACGACTTGGTGGGGTATAATTATTTGGCTTATTATCGCTGTTTTGGTAGGCTTTTCGTTTTGGTATGTATGTAAATATTCAGACAAAATAGATAAGTTCATAAAAGGTAAATTCAAGTCTAAAAAAAATCGCAACAAAAGATAAAAATATAATAAAAATTAAGGGAAGTCAATTAAAGTTTTTATGTTTAATTATCTTATATTTAGTTGCGTTATTTTGCATATTTTGGTAAAATGTATTCGTCAAAATTTTGTTTAGGAGAATTTCTGTGGATAAGATTAAATTGTTGCAGGACAGGCGTAGCAAACTGTTATCGGCAGGCAAATCAATCAGAGAAGATATAGCCGCTTTAGTCGATAAAGACAGCTTTGTGGAGACGTCTGTTTTTTCTTTTTCCGAAAGCGAGTTTTACGACGGCACAGCCGAAGGGGAAGGCGTAGTTTGCGGTTTTGCTACGATTGACGACTGCCCTTATTATATCGTTGCGCAAAATGCGCAGGTATTAAACGGCGGCGTAAGTAAAGCCAACTGTCAGAAAATCGTAAAGTGCCTTAATCAGGCAGAAAAGAATTCTACTCCCGTAATCTACTTGCTGTCTTCAGGCGGCGTAAGGATAGGCGAGGGAGTAAACGTTTTAGAAGGGCTTGCCGAGCTCGTTTTAACTGCGTCCCGTCTTAAGGACAGCGTAACGCAGTATCTTATCGTAAACGGCGACGTTTTCGGTCAGGTAGCGCTTTTGGCAGGTATCTGCGATTTTAACTTCTTTGTAGAAGGAAAATCCGTACTTGCACTCAACAGCCCTATGGTTATTGCGGCTGCGGGAAATGCTCAGCTCACTAAGGAAAAGGTGGGCGCATACGAGGCGTTAAATAAGACGGGCGTAGCTACTTTTAAGGTTAAGAGTCTTGCAGAGGTAAGGGAAAAGGTGGTCGGCGTAAACGAATTTTTAAACGTCGGCGTCTGCGATTGCGATGAGCTCAACGTTACCCTTTCTAAATTGAATAAGTGCTCAGATGCCAAATCGTTAATGCAAGTTTTCGATAAGGGTTCAGTAATTGAGCTTATGGAAGGCACTGCACACGAGGTCAAGTGCTGTTTTGCACGAATCGGCGGTATATCCGTTGCGGCGGTTATCTTCGACGGCGGCGAAGAGGGCGTCAAGCTCTGCCCCTGTAAAATGCGCAAGCTCAATGCGTTTGCGACTATTGCCTCGCAGTACGGTCTTCCCTATGTAACGTTCGTCAATACGCTCGGCGCAAAGGAGACGCCCGAGGCGGCTAACAGTCCTTTGATTTTGGAAACCTGCGAGTATGTAAGGCTTTTGGACTCAATGAACAGTGCAAAGATTTCCGTAGTTTACGGCAAGGCTGTCGGTCTCGGCTATACGCTCTTTGCGGCTAAAAATATGGGCTACGATTACACCTATGCGTTTGCAAATTCAAAAATCGCTCTCTTCGATAGCGTTCAGGGTGCAGAAATCGAATTTAACGCAAGTGCATCAGAAAATAAAGAAAAGCTCGTGGCAAAATACGCAGACGAAAACTCCGACCCCGTCAATGCGGCTAAGGGCGGCTATGTGGATAATATTATAGAGCCTGCATTCGTAAGGCAATACCTTATAGCATCCTTGCAGATGCTTATCAAGTGAGGCGGCTATGCTGAATAATTTATTAGCAATCGTACAAGGAGACGGAAGTAGTTGGGCAGGGCAGACTAAATCGCCCGATAACTTCTACTTTGACAATTGGGGCGAACCCTTTTTATATGCGTTAATCGGCTTTTTGGTCGTTTTCGCTGGAATTCTTCTTATTATCTTTACGATTTGGCTCGTTGGATTAATTATGAAGAAGACCAATAATCTTGAGTTTTTGAGTAAAGGCAAAAAGACAAAGACCGCAGAAAAGAAGGTAGACGAACCCGTAGTAGCTACCGCCCAAAACGACGGCGATATTCCTGACGAGGTTAAGGCTGCGATTATTGCGGCGATTATGGCTTATTACGAAGAAAAGCAGGAAAAGTGTGAATTTACAGTAAAGAGAATTAAGAGGATTTAAGGAGTTATTATGAGAAATTTTGTTGTTACCATAGACGGTAAAAGCTATTCTGTAGGTGTAG
>JBJFAF010000053.1:0-4361 GCA_051887755.1 Candidatus Coproplasma sp. | reverse complement strand
CGTCGTTTTAGACTTCGACAAGATTGCCGCAATCTGCAAAAAGCACGAGTTGCTTTTCATCGTGGACAATACCCTCGTAACCCCTGCTCTCTGCCGCCCGAAGAAGTTCGGTGCAAATATCGTCATTCACTCCTCCACGAAGTATTTAGACGGCCATGCGGCGGCGCTCGGCGGTATTATAGTAGATTTGGGCAACTTTAACTTTAAGGGCAACCCCAGATACGCCTCTATGAATATCCCCGACGAGAGCTATCACGGCTTGGTTTACGCCGACCTGCCCGTTGCCTTTGCAACCAAGTGCAGGGCGCAGATGATTAGGGATATAGGTGCGATTATGGCGCCTATGAACGCATATATAACCTACCTCGGCTGCGATACTTTAGCTTTGAGAATGGCAAGACATTCCTCCAACGCTAAAACCGTTGCCGAATACCTTAGCAAGCACCCCAAAATCGAATGGGTAAAGCACGCATCTTTACAGAGCAACGAGTACCACGCTTTGGCGGAAAAATATCTCCCCGACGGTCAGGGCGGTATGATGAGTTTCGGCATTAAAGGCGACGTCGAAAAGTGCGCAACCTTTATGGAAGCTTTAAAGATGATTACGCAGGAGACGCACGTTGCGGACGTGAGGAGCTGCGTTCTTCACCCCGCCTCCACCACTCACCGCCAACTCTCTAAGGAAGATTTAATCAAGGCGGGCGTGCCTGAAAACCTCGTACGCCTTTCCGTCGGTATCGAAAACCCCGAGGATATTATCGCAGACTTAGAGCAGGCGTTAGCAAAGATTTAAATTTTGATATATTTTACACCTGACCAAACTTACTTTAACGGTTTGGTCAAGTGCTTTAATTATAGAAAACGGAAAAAGATTATGCCTATCGTTATTGATAAACAACTCCCTGCATATTCCATTTTAACAGGCGAAAGAATTTTCGTTATGGATAAGGACAGGGCAAGCTTACAGGACATTCGCCCTATAGAAATAGCCATTTTAAACCTTATGCCCACCAAGGAGACGACGGAAACTCAGTTTATGAGACTTTTATCCAACTCCCCCTTGCAGGTCAACGTTACCTTAGTGCGCACGGCAAGCTATAACCCTACCCACACGGGTCAGGAGTATTTAGACAGGTTTTATAAGGGCTTTGACGAAATAGAAGGAAGAAAGTTCGACGGAATGATTATTACGGGTGCGCCCGTAGAGGATTTGGAGTTTGAGGACGTCGCCTACTGGGAGGAATTAGTCAAAATTTTCGAGTGGACTAAGACCAACGTTACCTCCACACTTTTCATATGTTGGGGCGCACAGGCGGCGTTGCACTATTTTTACGGAATAAAAAAACACCGTCTTAAGGAAAAATGTTTCGGTATTTTCGCCCATCAACGCATTTTCGACGGCGAGATAGAACCGCTTATGCGAGGTATCTCTGACGAGTTCCATATGCCGCACTCCCGCCACACCATAATCTATGCGGACGATATTAAAAAGTGCAAAGAGCTTAAAATACTCGCCTATTCCAAAAAGGCGGGCGCAAGCGTTATAAAGAGCAGAGACAACAGACAGGTATTCGTGACGGGGCATATGGAGTACGACAGGGACACGCTAAAGCGTGAATACGAGCGTGATAAAGCAAAGGGCTTGCCCATTAAGCCCCCGGCAAACTACTTTGCGGACAAGGATATGAATAAGGTCAAGATGAACTGGTCGTCCACCGCTAACCTTTTCTATATAAACTGGCTAAACTATTATGTATATCAAGTTACACCCTATGTATTATAATCGTATTTTTGGCGTATTATATTTTGAGGTGAGAAATGGTTAAAGCCAAAGAGTTTTTATTAAATATGCTCAAGGGCGGCGCAATAGGCATGGCGATAATTATCCCTGGCGTTTCAGGCGGAACGCTTGCCGTGCTTTTGGGCATTTACGATAAGATAATAGATAGCATAAGCGGACTGTTTAAAAGCTTTAAAAAGAGTTTTTTATTCCTTTTGCCCATACTGCTCGGCGCAGTACTTGCGTCTGCGGCGCTCTATTACCCCTTAATGTACGCTTTGCAGTACGCACCCTTCCCCACGATTATGCTGTTTGCTGGCTTTATGCTTGGCAGCTGCCCCGATATGATTTGGACGGCAAAAAAGGACGGGTTTAAAAAGTTTGACGTTGCGTCGGTGATTATCCCGTTTGCAGTCGTCGTGGGAATTTGCTTTATACCCAATATGGGCAACGCAGACTTAAGCTCCGCAATGCCCTGGTACGGATATCTACTCCTTGCCGTAATGGGCGTTTTGGCGAGCTGTGCGCTCGTCGTGCCCGGGATAAGCGGCTCTATGCTGATGCTAATTTTCGGCTATTACGAGCCGCTACTCGGTATGATTTCAGCTCTTAGGACAGATTTCGGGCACTCGATTTTAGTACTTGCAATCTTCGCCCTTGGAGTTATAGTAGGTTTCTTTACCATCGCAAAGCTTATGCAACTCCTGTTAAAAAAGTTCCACCGTTCGACTATGTGGGCGATTGTTGGGTTCGTACTCGGTTCAATCCCCGCAGTTATAATAACATTCTTCAACAATTACGGCGTTGCTTATTTGGATACGTTGCAGATTTGTTTAGGCGTTGCGACATTTATCCTTGGCGGCGTGGCAACCTTCTTTCTTGCCCGCTTTGCCGCAAAGAAAAATACTGAAAAGCTTGAAGCGGCTGAGACGGCTGAAACAGCCCAAATATCCGACGACACACCTCAAGAATAATTAATTAAAAAAACAATTAGCCCGCACATATGTGCGGGCTAATTCATTTTTTTAGGTTAAATTTAAGGTGCGAATTAAATATTGAGAGACTCTTTTACGTTTTTACAGCACGCCGTGATAATCTGCAAGCACTCGTCTAAAAGCGAGTTTGCCTCCTTATCCAACCGCTTGGTTTTAATTGCGTCATTGATTATTACTGCGCCGTAATTAAAGGCGGAAAATAGGTTTTTAAGCATAGGCTGTTGTGCCTCGTACGCCTTTCCGCTGACGACGAAATAGTCGTATACCGCCTGTATATTTGCACCGAGCTCTTTAAACTGCGAAACGTTTCTCGTTGCGGCGATTTCCTCCGCCTTTTTCTGCACTTTATCAAGTAGGTCGCATAGCCTTAAATCTTCAAAATCCATAACTAACCTTAACTTTTAATTTTTTTAAAGGGGAGGCGTTGCCTCCCCTTTGTTATAATTTTTGCTTAAACGCTTTCGCCGTTATCGTCTTTGCCATAAGCGGGGTTTATGACGGGGGACATATTCTTGTAGTCCTTTACGCCCGTACCTGCAGGAATGAGCTTACCGATAATAACGTTTTCCTTCAAGCCCATAAGAGGGTCTACCTTGTTCTTGATAGCCGCATCCGTAAGCACTCTTGAAGTTTCCTGGAAGGAGGCTGCGGAGAGGAAGCTTTCGGTAGAGAGCGCTGCCTTGGTAATACCTAAAAGCACACGCTTTTGGAGTGCGGGTGCACCGCCGTTCTCGATTGCCTTTCTGTTCTCTTCCTCAACGGTGAACATATCGACCGTTTCGCCGGGGAGCAAGTCGGTAGAACCGGAATTTTCGATTCTTACCTTCTTGAGCATCTGACGAACGATGATTTCGACGTGCTTATCGTTGATGGCAACGCCCTGACTGCGGTATACGGACTGAATCTGCTCTAAGATGTAGTCCTGAACGCCCTTTACGCCCTGTACCCTCAAAATATCCTGAGGATAGATTGAACCTGCGTTAAGCACGGTGCCGGGAGTAACGTTGTCGCCCGCCTTAACCCTGAGCTCTGCATTGAAGGGAAGTGCGTAGTCCTTTTTAACCTCTCCCGTTACGGGGTCGCATACGATTACATGCTTTAAGTTATCTGCGTCGTCAATTCTGACCTTACCCGAAACCTCGCAAAGGGTTGCGCAACCCTTAGGTTTACGAGCCTCGAAGAGCTCTTCAACACGGGGAAGACCCTGAGTAATATCGCCCGTTGCTGCTATACCGCCCGTATGGAAAGTACGCATGGTGAGCTGAGTACCGGGTTCGCCGATTGACTGTGCCGCAATTACGCCGACTGCCTCGCCGGGCATAACGGGAGTGTTAGTCGCCATATTCTTGCCGTAGCACTTTGCGCAGACGCCGTAGCGTGAGTTGCAAGTGAAGAGCGAACGAATAGAAACCTGTTCGATGCCTGCGTCTACAATCTTCTTAGCGATTTCGTCTGTGACGAATTCGTTCTGTGCGATTAATAGGTTGCCGTCCTTATCGACAACGTCTTCGGATACGAACCTGCCCTGAATCCTATCTTCAAGACCTTCTATTACCTCGCCGTTAGGTCCGATAATAGCCTTTACG
>JBJFAF010000052.1:0-4414 GCA_051887755.1 Candidatus Coproplasma sp. | reverse complement strand
TGTGCAACCAACTTTGTGCTGCGGGGCAAGGAGGTTAAATGAAAAAAGCACTTATAACGGGTATAGCCGCAGTTACTCTGTGTTCGGCTATAGCTTGCGGCGCAGGGGCTTTGCAACACACTGCAAACTGCAGTGCGGAAGAGACAGCCTTAACCGCAGTAACGACCGCCGTACTTCGCCAAGGGGCAAACGGCGGCGAGGTTAAAGAAGTACAGAGAAGATTAAAGGAATGGGGTTATTATAACGGTGCGGTAGACGGAATTTTCGGACCTGCTACGACTGAGGCGGTTAAGAAATTCCAAAGCAAAAACGGTCTTACTGCCGACGGAATCGTCGGCAAAGCAACCTTTGCCGCACTCGGTATGAACGCAAGCGTCAACGTTTTGCAGGGCAACTCTTCAAGCTCGTCCTACACGAGTTCGGATTTGTATCTTCTTGCAAAATGCATCTACGCAGAGGCGAGGGGCGAAAGCTACACCGGTCAGGTGGCAGTCGGAGCGGTTATATTAAACAGAGTGCGCTCCTCTTCCTTCCCCAACACCATATCTGGCGTTATTTATCAAAAGGGTGCGTTTACGGCAGTCTCTGACGGGCAGATTAATTTAGAGCCCGACCAAACCGCATTGAACGCCGCAAGCGACGCCTTAAACGGTTGGGACCCGACCTACGGTTGTCTCTATTACTACAACCCTGCGGTTGCGACGAGCAGCTGGATATTCGGCAGGCAGACGGTTACCACCATCGGTAAGCACGTCTTTGCAATTTAAGGTCAGGAGGTAGATTATGGCAGAAAAGAAAAATATTTCAAGCGGTGCGGCAAAGACCGAAAAGCTCGCCAAAGGCAAGGGCGCAAAGTTAAGCGAGGAAAACGAACTTGAAAACCTTGCGGACAATAAAGAGGGCGTGACTAAAAAGAGCACTTCCTCTGCGCCTAAAAAGTCGGGCGCAAAGGGCGCTAAAAAGAGCGAAACTAAGAATAATAAGACCAAACAGACCAAACGCTCCTCCTCTAAGAGGGCGGACAAAGCCGAGCGCAAAAAGCAGGCTGAGGAAAAAAGGCAGTTAAAGGCAAATAAAAGGCGGGAGAAAAAGCTCGCAAAGCAAAAGCTTGCCGCCGAGAAAAAGCAAAAGCGGTTAGAGCGTAAGCTTGAGCATAAGGAAAAAATTCAGGCGCATAAAGCCGAGCTTAAAGAGAGAAGGGATAAAATTAAGGCAGAAAAGCAAAAGCGTAAGGAACTTTTAAAGAGCGAAAGCAAGGAAAAGAGGGCAAAGCGCATTGCCGAAGAGAAGAAGGCTAAACGATTAGCCGCCGAGAAAAAGCGTGAACAGCGTTTAGAGCAAAAGCGCATAAAGCGTGAACAGCGCCAAAAGAACAGGCAACAGAAGAACTCTCAGAGGGAAAAACAGCGCTCTCAAAGACAGCGCACTCCCGGGTTCGGCGGTTGGCTTGCGGCGGTCATATCGCTCGGCGTGACCACGCTTGCGCTCGCAACCATAGTCACCTTCGGTTGGATGAGTATGGGCGATATGCAGGCGAGTATGGCGGGCGGCTATACGCAGTCGCTGTACGAACTTAACGCCATCGTCGACGACTTAGACGCAAATCTCGCAAGGGCAAGGGTATCCTCCTCCTCTTACGACAGGGCGAGGGTATTCGCCGACATCGCCGCCGAAAGTCAGAACGCAGAACTCATTTTAGAGAGATTCCCCCTCGAGATGCAGACTACCGAAAAGCTGACCTCCTTTATAAACGATATGGGCAGGGACGCAAAGGATATGCTCTTTACCGTAGCGAGCGGCGACGAACTCTCCGCAGAGCAGGTTAAGGCTCTCGACTATATGTACACCACCAACGCAAAGGTCAAGACCGAAATTAATAAGTTGATTGAAAGCACTTGTCAAAAGGACATGCTTGCGGCTATGAGGGGCGACGACTGTGCGCTGATAGACGGGTTTACTCAAATACAGAATAACGTCTTTAACGAAGAACCCCCTGCAAGGCACGGCAAGGCAAAAACCCCTGCCTACCTTGAGGGCGAAGAGGAAATAACCGCCGCTAAAGCCGAAAGCATTGTAAAGAGTCTGTTTGCCGACTATAAGGTTTCGGACGCAAAGTGCACGGGCGAGGCGTTGGGAAGAATACCTATGTATAACGTAAACCTTATGATTCCCGACGGTGAAATGCTCGTACAGATTAGTAAGGCGGGCGGCAAGGTGGTAGGTTTTGACAGCTTTAAGGAATGTAAGGACCAAAACTTCTCCGTTGACCGTTGCGTAGCCATTGCCGAAGACTTTTTAGCTAAGATGGGTTATAGCGGCTTAAAGCCCGTATGGGCGAGCGTGAACGGCACAACTTGCAACCTGCACTTTGCAACTACTCAAGACGACGTTATAATCTATTCCGACCTCGTTAAAATCAAGGTGTGCGAAGAGAGGGGCATCGTTACGGGTATGGACGCAAGCGGCTATATCTTAAGGCACCGTGACAGGCAGATTGAAGAGGCAAGCATATCGAAAGAGCAGGCAATGTCCTCGATTAACGGAAATATCGAAGTGTCCTCCACTCGCCTTGTTCTAATCCCCGTAAACGGGCACGATAGGCTGTGCTATGAATTCTTCGGCGAAATGGGCGGCGTTGAGTACTACGTCTACGTCGACGCACAGACGGGCGAAGAGTTGGAAGTGAGAACGGTTGTAGGGACTGCTCAGGGTAAGGTTATTAGATAACTCCTACAAAGGCGTTAAAGCGAAGTTTGGGTTGACGCAATAGGGAGCTGTCCCGTAGGGACTGAAGAGTTTGAAAATTCTAATAATTACAACAGAATAAAATAAGGGCGGACGAATATAAACAGTCCGCCCTTTTATCTATGAGATTGCCACGGCGTTCCCTTCGGTCACTTCTCGCAATACGGTGGTTTGATTGTGGTCGCAGCGTTTGACCCGTGTGTGGTTGGTCAAGCGTTTAAGCAATTAAGAAACCACGCTGTGGTCGCACCACCTTTTATCAACAACCGACTTATCAACAATGTCAAAAACCTTGTCAATAACTTTTTGCGTTGTTTTGTCGAAAAGTATGCGTAAAATAGAACAAACGACCCGATTAAGGGTCGTTTTGTTGATAACTTTATCCACTTTGACGGAGCCGCCCCGCCGCATATTACTGCTTGTCGATAATGTCCAAAATCTCGGAAATTCTGTCCAAGTCGTCTCTGGAATAGTAATCGATATAAATTCTTCCCTTTTGGTCGTTACCGATAAGGCTGACCTTAGTGCGGAAAGCAAATCTCATTCTCTCGACCAAGGTCTTAAGCTCTACCGACGCAAGTGCACGTTTCTTTTTCTTCTTCTCCTCCAAGAGCTCGGGGGAAATATTATACGCCCTGACCTTCTTTTCAAGCTCCCTTACGGACATACCGCTTTTAACTGCGTCGGAGGCAAACTGCACTTGGTCCTCGGAGGCAAGGGGAACGAGCGTCCTTGCGTGCCCTGCCGAAAGCTTGCCCTCCGCAACGAGTTGCATAACTTCGGGCGTGAGCGAGAGCAACCTCAGCGTATTTGCAATTGCGGGGCGGGATTTGCCGATACGCTCTGCCAACTCGTCCTGCGTGAGCTTGTACTCGACCATAAGCTGTTTCATCGCCGCTGCCGCCTCTATGGGGTTCAAGTCCTCCCTCTGCAAATTCTCGATGAGGGAAATCTCCTTAATCTCCCTCTCAGAATAATTGCGGATAACTACTGGTATGCTCTTGAGCCCTGCAATCTTCGACGCCCTGTAGCGGCGTTCGCCCGCAATAATCATATACTTGCCTTGCTTGTCGGCGTTGACGACTATGGGCATTATCACACCATGCTTTTTAATCGAATCAGCAAGCTCCTTTAAAGCCTGCTCGTCAAAGTTCTTTCTGGGCTGGTTGGGGTTTGCGTATATATCTGAAAGCGGCATTTCTTCCGCATTTTTACGTTCTTCCTCGGTGTATGAAAAGACGTCCTTACCCTCGTATGCCTTGCCGAAAGCGCTGTCGGTATCCTCAAGCAACGACGCAAACGAACGTCCTAACCCTCTCTCTTCCTTCTTTGCCATAATTAATTTCTCCTTTTTTCTGCGTACATTAAGCCGATTTTACTTTTGCTTAGATAAAAACTCTTCGGTCAACGCCTTGTAAGCCCTTGCCCCTACGCACTTGGGGTCGTAGAGCAAAATGGGTTTGCCGTGGCTGGGGGCCTCGGCAAGGCGTACGTTGCGGGGAATTATGATTTCGTATAACAGCTTTTTGAAAAACCTCTTAATCTCTGCCGCAATCTGGCGGGAAATTACCGCCCTTCCGTCGTACATCGTTATAACCACGCCTTCGATATGTAAGTTTGGGTTAAGGTGGTTTTTAACGAGTGATATTGTATTCATAAGCTGGCTTAC
>JBJFAF010000051.1:0-4435 GCA_051887755.1 Candidatus Coproplasma sp. | reverse complement strand
ATACCGGACGTTGAAAAAGCCGTTCAGCCCTTTTATACCACGCTACCCGACGACGAGCGTTCCGGCATGGGGTTTACTATTATGCAGACGTTTATGGACGAATTCCGAGTCAGTTCGGTTCAGGGCGAAGGTACCGTAGTCTATATGGTAAAATGCTTTAAACCGGAAGTGGAGAATGCTTGACCAACAAACCTGTAACCAACTTATAAGGGCGGCAAAGAGCGGCGACAACGACGCAAAGGAACGCCTCCTTTCCGAAAATACGAACTTAATAAAATCTATCGTTAAACGCTACCTGAACAAGGGGGTAGAGTACGACGATTTGTTTCAGCTTGCCTCTATGGGGCTTTTAAAGGCGATTGCAGGCTTTGACGAGAGCTACGGCGTCAGGTTTTCGACGTACGCCGTGCCTATGATTTCGGGCGAGATTAAGCGCTTTATGCGTGACGACGGAAGTATAAAGGTTTCCCGTGCGATTAAGGCGGCGGCAAAGCAGATAAATGCATTCGTCGAGGAATATACCGCAACCAACGGCGTTCAACCGTCGATTAAAACGATAGCGGAAAAGTTTGAAATGCCCCCGAGCGAAGTCGTGTTTACGATGGGTTCTTCTCGTATGCCCGTATCCATCTATGCTCAGGGCGAATACAAGGACGAGAAGTCTAAACTGCTTTTAGATAAACTCCCCGTCGAGGATAAGCAGGAGGAGCTTTTGGACGTTTTGGAGCTTCGTTCGGCAATCGCCGACTTGCCCGACAGGGATAAAAAGGTCATTATGCTACGCTACTTTAGGGATATGACGCAGGCGGAGGTTGCGGAGAGCCTTGGCGTTTCTCAAGTACAGGTTTCACGAATAGAGAGCAGAATCATGCAGTCGTTCCGAAATAAATTGACGGGATAAGAAAACGGGTCGGAAAGGCGTTTAAGCTCTTCCGACCCGTTTATTTAATATCATTCACCTTCTATAAGCTCTGTATTAACAGTTTGCTGTTTATCTGTCTTTTCGACTTCTTCTAATTCTCTTTCTAGTGCCTCAATTTTTTTTCTTGAAAATCTAATGATGAAGACGAACAGGACTATACCTACGATAGTCAACCCGAAACACATCAGGGTACACCAAAGCGTCAACCGCTTGATTAATGATATAATTGCAAATATCAGCATAGTAGATGTAAACAGAACGTCTTTTACAATCAGGGCTTTTAATCGGTTTTTATAATAAATAACGGTGTTTTTAATTTCTTTCATAGATTAATTTGAATTGATTAATAATCTTCAGCTCAACAAAGCGAATAGTCATAATTTACAGCATCGGCGTAAGCACGGCAAGAATGCTGTTTATTGCACGTACGAAACCGTTTTGCTTATAGTTTTCCTTAGTGACTAAAGTTGAAATTGCGAGAGAGTGCTCCAAATCCTCTTTAATGTCCTTAATACAAGGCGTTTTATACATTACCGCACCGCACTCAAAGTGGTGTACGAGACTTCTGTAGTCAAAGTTAATCGTACCCACAAAGGCTATTTCGTCGTCGACGACGACGCTCTTTGCGTGGATAAAGCCGGGCGTGTATTCGTACACCTTGACGCCCGCCTTCATAAGCGAGGGGAATTTGGAACGGGTAATATTGAATATAATTTTTTTGTCGGGAACGTGCGGCACGATAATACGCACGTCAACGCCTCTGTACGCCGCATTTTTGATTGCGGAGGTCAGGTTGTAGTCGGTGATAAGATATGGGGTAGTGATATAGACGTACTTCTTTGCGGCGTTTATCATATTGATAAAGTTATTTTCGCCGATAAGCTCTTCGTAATAGGGCTTAGGACCGTCGCCGAAGGGGAAGACGTAGCCACCGTCGTCGAACTTTTCGCATTCGCAGTCGAGATATTCGGGGTAGTCGGAAACTTCTTTAGCTGTCAAATCGTAGAGCTGTAAAAACATTACGCTCAAGCTCGCCACGGCAGGACCTTCAATCTTGACCGCCGTATCCTTCCAGTATCCGAATTTATGTACGATATTTGCGTATTCGTCGCCGATATTGATGCCGCCCGTATAGCCGACCTTGCCGTCTATAACTGTAATTTTGCGGTGGTCTCGGTAGTTATACACGCCCGAAACGAAGGGGTGGAAGGAGTGGAATTTATAGCACTTTATGCCCTCTTTTCTCAACGTACGGTAGTCCTCCGTCTTCTGTAAGCCCGAAGTGCCTATATCGTCGTACAAAATTCTCACCTCGACGCCTTGAGCGACCTTGCGTTTTAAAATTTCATGAACGCTGTTCCAAATTTCGCCCTCCGCCAAGATAAAGTATTCCATAAAGATATACTTTTCGGCTTTATCTAACTGCACTAAAAGGTCGGGGAAGAACTCTTCTCCGCACTTGAAGTAGGTGACCCTGCTGTCAAAGTGTCCGCACAGGAGTGAGTTTTTATTTAAATATCTATCAATGCCGCAAAAATTGGGATATTCGGTCTTTAATTTTTCGGTTTCCGCCTCGGTGGGGGTAACGTATAGTTTAGTGCGTTCGTAAATAGCGGTTAATTGCTTATTCTGTTTTTTGGTAAGTCTGGGGTTTGCGAACAGCAGATAGCAGATAACGCCGAATAAGGGTATGGTGAAGATTAAAATCAGCCACGGCACTTTAAATTCAGGCAGGTCGTCTTTATTGATTATGTATAGGACCACCAAAAGTCCGACGATAAGCTCGATAATTATAAACGGTGCAAAGTACACGTTTAAAAGATAGAAGAACACGACGATTAACGCCACCTGCAGTAATAATAGCAGAGCGACTATAAAAAATTTACTGAATAACTGTTTTAATAATCTCAAGCGTAAACGCCTCCTTACGGACGGTTGAAAAACACATACGGAATATATTAATAAATACGCCGTAATTATATCACCGATAGGCTTAAATTTCAAGCGTCAAGCGCAGTTTTAATTGTGAAAACTAAATGCTTGGCTATATGTAATTCCTATTATAGGCTGTTGCGCTTGATACTCTCTTGCTTTTTTAGCCAAAATATGGTATATAATATAGTAGAAAATTGTGTTAATGGGGATAAGATATGGAAGAGAATAAAGCGAGCTTAACCGCCCTTATGTCGGCTTATGCAAGGGCGTACCACGCCGAGAATTCGCAAACGCCCGTCTTTTGCGACGGCGTTGCAAAAAAGCTTTTCAGCGAGCAGGAATATAAAACTATGGAAAACTACGTCGTCGGCGGTTTAGATTTTTTCGCACCCGATAAAAAGGGGCAATTCCCCGACCAAAACAAGGCGCTTGAATATCTCGTCAATACCCAGCTTGCGCCTACGCCCGTAGCAAGGGCAAAATTTTGCGAAGATGCGTTAATGACCGCTTTCAAAACGGGAACGACGCAATACGTTATTCTCGGCGCAGGGTTTGATACGTTTGCCTTCCGTGAGAGCGAGTTTTTAAACAGGTATAAAGTTTTCGAAGTAGACCACCCTGCAACTCAATGCGATAAGAGAGCAAGGATAGAGAGGGCGGGATTAACTCTGCCTGAAAACCTTTGTTTCGTACCCGTCGATTTTGCCGTAGACGACTTGTCGGAAAAGTTGCTTGCCGCAGGGTTTGACCCCAAGAAAAAGACGTTTTTCTCGTGGTTAGGGGTAAGCTACTATTTAACCGAAGAACAGATAAGCAATACCTTAAAGAGTATTGCAAGCGTTTCAGCGGAAGGGAGCAGCGTAGTTTTCGACTATGCGGACGAAAATCTCTTTTCGTCGAACGTGCGAAGGGTTAAAAATATGCTCGCAATGGCGGCGGCAGGGGGCGAACCTATGAAGTCGTGCTTTAGCTATTTTCAGCTTGAAAAGCTGTTAGAGCGAGATAACTTTTTAATTTACGAGCTTTTGACCGAGCAGGATATACAAAGGCAATATTTTGAAGGGAATAACGATAATGAAATAACCACTTTCGAGCATATCAATTACGTCACGGCAGTATATAAGAGATAAAGCAGAATAAGAAAATTAAAACCCGCCCGAACGGCAAACCGTTCGGGCGAATTTGGGCAGAGGAGAGGATTACTTCGCCGATAAATACTAAACATTTTATACCAAAGTTTATCAATCGGCTCGTGCCGACTTCGTCGGGGCGCACCTGACGGAAGGTTCTCAGTTCTCTCAATACGCTAAATAACGCCCCGACGAGAAAACCCGTCAGGGCGTTATTGGCGCAGAGGAGAGGATTACTTCGCCGATAAGAGCTATATGACTAAAACCAAACTCAATTAATCGGCTCGTGCCACCGCAAGCGGTGGGGCGCACCTAACGGAAGGTTCTCAGCCTCACCACACAACAAAAAATCCCCAAACGACAAAAGTCGTATGGGGATTTTTGGCGCAGAGGAGAGGATTCGAACCTCCGTACGTATTCCTACGTAACACGATTTCGAGTCGTGCGC
>JBJFAF010000050.1:0-4456 GCA_051887755.1 Candidatus Coproplasma sp. | reverse complement strand
TAATAGCCATATACCTCTCTTTAAAATTAAAACGGGCTACGCAAAGTAACCCGTTTAAAATTCTTACAGTTTTTTACTGCCAAAAACTTTATTAGCCGAAACGCTATTGCGAATGGCGAAAGGGGTTAACCTTTGCTTGCTTAGTTATATTACAACACTAAAAGCCGTTTGTCAAACGATTTTAATTAAAATGCAATTTTTTCTTTAATATCGTTGCAAACGAGAGCCGCAAACTCGTCTATAGTCAAGGACTGCTTTTCTTCCACATCACGTTTATTTACATTAACCGTGCCGTTCGCCTCTTCCTGGTCGCCTACGACGAGAATATAGGGAACTTTTTCAAGCTTAGCCTCACGGATTTTATAGCCTACCTTTTCGCTCCTGTCGTCTAAGCTTGCACGCACGCCGAGCGAGCAAAGCTTTTTACAAATGCCATTGGCATACTCGTGATTTCTGTCGGTTATAGGTAAAATCTTAACCTGATTAGGCGCAAGCCATACGGGGAATTTACCCGCAAAATGCTCTATTAAAATACCGATAAACCTTTCGATTGAACCGAAGATTGCACGGTGAATCATTATAGGACGGTGCTTTTTGCCGTCTTCGCCTACATACTCGAGCTCGAAACGCTGAGGCATTTGGAAGTCGAGCTGAATAGTTCCGCACTGCCAAGTTCTGCCTATGCTGTCTTGAAGATGAAAGTCAATCTTAGGTCCGTAGAATGCGCCGTCGCCCTCGTTGATTTCATATTCTATATTCATTTCGTCGAGCGCCTTCTTTAACGACGAGGTTGCAAGCTCCCAATCCTCTTCGCTTCCCATACTGTTTTCGGGGCGGGTGGAGAGCTCCACCTTGTACTTAAAGCCGAACTGTTTATAAATCTTATCGGTGAGCTTAACTACGCCCTTGATTTCGTCGGTAATCTGCTCGGGCAACATAAAGATGTGAGCGTCGTCCTGAGTAAAGCAACGAACACGGAACAAGCCGTGGAGCTGACCGCTCTTTTCGTGACGGTGAACCAAACCCATTTCCGCTACTCTTAAAGGTAAATCCTTATAGCTGTGGGGTTCAAGCTTGTAAACGAGCATACCGCCGGGGCAATTCATAGGCTTGACCGCACAGTCTTCGCCGTCGATTTTAGTGGTATACATATTGTCCTTATAGTGGTCCCAATGCCCAGAATTTTCCCAAAGGGTACGGGTTAAAATAATAGGGGTCTGTATTTCGACGTAGCCTTCCTTGCGGTGCAAATCTCTCCAATAGTCGACCAACGCATTTTTAAGCACCATACCGTTGGGGAGGAAGAAAGGAAAACCTTTGCCCTCGTTCAAAAGAGCGAAGAGCTTTAAGTCCTTACCGAGCTTGATGTGGTCACGCTTTTTAGCCTCCTCCATCATCTCGAAGTAAGCCTTCATCTCGTCCTTAGTAGCAAATGCGGTTGCGTAAATTCTGGTGAGCATCTTATTCTTTTCATCGCCTCTCCAGTATGCGCCCGCAATTGAAGTGAGCTTAAACGCCTTAATCTTACCCGTAGAAGGCAGGTGAGGACCTCTGCAGAGGTCGGTAAACGAACCCTGCTTATAGAAGGAAATAGTGCTGTCTTCGGGCAGGTCGTTTATAAGCTCTACCTTGTACTTTTCATCGAACTTAGTCATAAGCTCCAACGCCTCTTTACGGGGCAACTCGATGCGCTCGATGGGATAATTAGATTTAATTATCTTTGCCATTTCCGCCTCAATTTGTTCAAAATCGTCCTGAGTAATAGGTGTTTTGAAATCAATATCGTAGTAGAAACCATTATCGATTACGGGACCTATTGCAAGGTTGCAGGTGGGATAAATAGTCTTAACCGCCTGAGCTAACACATGCGAGCAGGTATGACGATAGACCTCTAAACCCTCCTTATCCTTTAAGGTCACGATTTCAACCTTATCTCCCTCTTTTACGGGGCTGGACAAATCGACGAGCGTACCGTTGATTTTAGCGGCAACGGCAGCACGGGCAAGCCCTTCGGAGATAGCCTTTGCAACGGTTAAACAGGTTGAGTTTTCTTCTACGGAAAGAGCGTTTCCGTCAGGTAAAATTACGTTCATATAAACTCCTTTATCCGCTTTTGCGGAGTTGTAAATTAAAAATAAAAAAGCCCTTAAACTCATAATAAAATAAGTTTAAGGACGCAAAATTCAGATTTTGCGCGGTTCCACCTTAATTGTCTTAAAGACCGCTTTTAAAAAAACAGATATAGCGTAAGTGGTTTCCCTTTCCCCATCAAAATACGCACTTCCAGCAAACGTGCGCTCTCTGTAATCTCTCAAGGCGGTACTTGTCTTACTATCCAAAAATTTTACTGTCTTTAATTTTAGTACTAAATTTGACTTTTGTCAACGAGTTTGATTAAGAATTTACAACGAATTTAATTGCCAAACGAATATCAAATATGTATAATTAATAACAATTATTAAATTTTTTAAGGGAAAGAAAAATGCCTTATACTGATTTTACCGAAATTGAAAAGAAATGGGCGGAATATTGGGATAAAAACAAGACGTTCCACACCAACCTTCACGATTTTTCCAAACCTAAGTACTATGTACTCGATATGTTCCCCTATCCTTCAGGTGCAGGCTTGCATGTAGGTCACCCCGAGGGCTATACGGCAACCGATATAATTGCAAGAATGAAGCGTATGCAGGGCTATAACGTTTTACACCCCATCGGCTTCGACAGCTTCGGTTTACCTGCCGAGCAATACGCAATTAAGACGGGTAATCACCCTGGCGGCTTTACCGAAAAGAACATAGAAAATTTTACCCGTCAGCTTAAAATGCTCGGCCTTTCATACGATTGGGAGCAGACGGTTTCGACTTGCGACCCCTCCTACTACAAATGGACGCAGTGGATATTTGAACAGCTTTATAAAGCAGGGCTTGCAAGATACGTTGATACGCCCGTAAATTGGTGCGAAGAACTCGGCACGGTGCTTGCTAACGACGAAATTATCGACGGCAAGAGCGAAAGAGGCGGTTACCCCGTAGTTCGCAAGAATATGAAACAATGGGTAATTGACATTAACAAGTATGCCGAAAGACTCTTGGAAGGACTTGACGAGCTTGACTGGCCCGAAGCTTCTAAGGTTGCTCAGCGCAATTGGATAGGCAAGTCCGTCGGCGCAAAGGTCGATTTTAAGGTTGACGGCACGGACTATAAATTCACCGTGTTTACAACCCGATGCGATACGCTTTTCGGCGCAACCTACTGCGTTTTAGCGCCTGAACACGCATTAATCGATAAGATTACCACCCCTGCTCAAAAGGAAGAAATCGAAGCGTACAAGGCGGTTTGCGCAAGCAAGTCGGAGCTTGAGAGAACAGACCTCAACAAGGAGAAGACGGGGGCATTTACGGGCGCTTACGCAATCAACCCCGTTAACGGAAATAAAATTCCCGTGTTCATATCCGACTACGTTTTAACCTCCTACGGCACGGGTGCGATTATGGCTGTACCCGCTCACGATACCCGAGACTGGGAATTTGCCAAGAAGTTCAATCTTCCCATTATTCCCGTACTTGAAGGCGGCGACGTAGAAAAAGAGGCTTACACGGGCGACGGCGTTCATATCAATTCCGATTTTATCAACGGTATGAACAAGCAGGACGCAATTGACACAATGGCGGCTTGGCTAACAGAGCACGATTGCGGTGAAAAAGCCGTAAGCTATAAACTTAGAGAGTGGATTTTTGCCCGTCAGCGTTACTGGGGTGAACCCCTGCCCGTCGTTCACCTTGAAAACGGCGAGGACGTACTCTTATCCGAAAACGAACTTCCCCTTATTCTTCCCGAAATGGACGACTATAAAGGTCACGGCGGCAACGCACCTTTAGAGAATGCTAAAGATTGGGTCAACGTGGAAATTAACGGCGTTAAGGGCAAGAGAGAAACAACGACAATGCCCGGTTCTGCCGG
This sequence comes from Candidatus Coproplasma sp., assembly GCA_051887755.1. Taxonomy (GTDB): domain Bacteria; phylum Bacillota; class Clostridia; order Christensenellales; family Borkfalkiaceae; genus Coproplasma. The sequence continues at coordinate 493 of JBJFAF010000050.1, read as the reverse complement.
GTCAAGCTGGTACTTCCTTAGGTACTGCGACCCCCACAACGACAAAGCCTTTGCCGATTACGATTTATTGAAATATTGGATGCCCGTCGACTTCTACTGCGGCGGCAAAGAACACTTGGTAGGTCACTTGCTCTACTCCCGTTTCTGGATGAATTTCCTGTACGATAACGGCTACGTTCCCTGCAAGGAGCCGTTTAAAAAGCTCTTCCACCAGGGTATGATTTTGGGCGAGGACAACAACAAGATGTCTAAATCGCTCGGCAATGTAATCAATCCCGACGACGTGGTTAAAGAGTACGGCGCAGACACCTTGAGAATGTACGAGATGTTTATGGGTCCCGTTGCGGATACTAAGCCCTGGAATACGGCAAACATCGAAGGCGTTAAAAAGTTTATCGACAGAATTTACAGGCTGTATATGGAGAGCGACGTAATTTCTCCCGAACCCAACAAGAACCTTGAAAAGATTTATCACCAGACGGTTAAAAAGGTC
>JBJFAF010000049.1:0-4463 GCA_051887755.1 Candidatus Coproplasma sp. | reverse complement strand
TTCGCTGTATGTCTGCGTCCGCGGTGCATAGTTCATTATTATGCTGCCGGTCTTTAAGCTCTCTATACGTCATATTATCGCCCCTTTCTTATTTCCACGGTAAATCGTCGCCGCCGCCTATAATCCTTGTAAAGCCGTCTGTTTTCGGGTCGAAAAAGTCATACTGCGGGTAATAGGTAAACTGTGCAGCGTACCGGCTCTTTCCGTACCTGTTCTTAAGGCATACAAGCTCTATATCTCGCGGCATAGCCTCTTTTGCCTCTGCTATTTTCTCGCGCTTTTCCTTTATTTTGCCCTCTTTATCAAATATAGGGTCGTGGATTGCCGAAAGCTGCAAGCCCCATACTACGTCGGCCGTGTACTCAATACCGCCGCTTTCCTTGAAAGCCTCAAAGTCTATCGGTGTAAGGTAGTTGCTGCGGTTTACGCTGCTTATAACAAATATAGGTAGCTCAAGGCTACGGCTCAAGCGTTTAAGCTGCGTTACGTTGTAGTCTACTATTTGCTTTGTGTCGGACGGTTTACGGCCTGTTTCCGGGTCTTTTTCGGCTTGCAGCACTTGTAAATAGTCAATCACTATTACCGGCTTTACGCCGCCGTTCTGCGCGATATATTGCCGGGTGTAATTGCCTATAAAAGAAACGGTGCAATTAAAATTACCCTCTATAATGCTCATACGGTCGCCCACGCTCTGCAAGTATGCTGCCGTCGCTCTGGTTATGTTCTCGCCCTTTGCGCCTGTTCTGATCTGCAAGCTACTTACCGCTTTGTCGGGGTCGTCTTTCGCCGTCTGCCGGGCAATGCTCTTGCTTACCATTTCAAGGCGGCTTTGTTCCATGCTGAAAAATAAGACGTGCTGCCCCTGTGCGGCCATTTGGTCGGCGATCTGGCTTATAAAGGTTGTTTTGCCTACGCTGCTAATACCGCCCACGGCATACAAGCCCGCGTATATGCTGCCCGCCTCTGCGTCAAGGTTTATAAAGCCGGTCTTTCTGTCGCTCTGCGCCCTCAAGCCCTCAATTTCGGCGGCCATACTGTGCCGTATATAGTCGGCTGTATTATCGGGCTTAATTGTGCCGCGTTCTGCGGCTGCTACGGCCTCTATAAAAGCCTCTCTGCTGGCCGTTAAAGCCTCGTTAGGGTCTTTATGCTGCCCGCAAATATCGGCCGTTACGTAAGCTATATTAAGCTCTCGCAAGCCGTCTGCAAGGCTGGCCGCTGCTTTCTTTCCCGCGTCGTCGGTGTCAAGGCATAATATAAGCGTGCTGCGGGTGCGCTGCTTTCCGATCTGCTCTAATAGCTTGCGGGTATTGCTCGCGCTGTTAAGGGCTACGGCCTCGCCGCCCGCCTCAATTATCGAAAGCGCGTCTATTGCGCCCTCTGTGATAAATACCGGGCGTGCAGCGTCGTTATACAAGGCCTTTAGGTTAAAAAGCTCTATGCTTACGCCGGTAGGGTTTTTATACCGCATACCGCTTGCGCTGTCCGTATTCCTCGCAATGTAAAAGCTGCGGGCTGCCGGTACGATCATAAAGCCGGTTGCCGGGTCGTAACCTATCCAGTAGCGGGCGGCCGTTTCATTGCTCAAGCCTCTAAAAGCTAAATACTCTTGCGCTTTCGGGTCTGTAATATGCTCTTTGCAGCTCTTGTAATAGTCGGTAAAATCGGGCTTGCCCTCTGTGGCCTCTGTAAGCCCCTCTGCGGGCTTTTCCTGTGCCGGGGGTATATTTACCCTCTGCGCCTCGTTTGCGGCCGTCTGTGGCCGTTCTGCGCGGTCGTTTTTGTCTATGGTAATGCCGAAACGGTCATACAAGGCGGTAAAGGCTGCGCCCACGTCGCAATTATTCTGCTGCTGGTAAAGGTCTACTATGTCGCCGTAAAAGCCGCACTTAAAGCATTTAAGCTGCGTACCGTCGCCGTGTGGGTCTATACTCATGCCGTCGCCGTCTTTGCCGCTGCCGTTGCCGCATAAGGGGCAAATATAAGTAGGCTTGCCCGCTATTCTCTTTTTCGCCGGTTGCAAATAGTCTGCGTACCGGGTCTTTACTTCTCGTGCTGCGTCTGATCTATTCATACGTTTTATTACCTCGCTATCTTGAAAAATAGCCCCGCCCTCGCTATAATAGGCGTAAGCGGGGCTTTCCTGTCGGTTTGCTCTGCTCAAGCGGTCGCCTGTGCTTTAGCCGGTACGGTGTCCGCTTTTTTTATTGCCTCTTTCGCCCTGTACTCGTCGGCCTCGCTCAAGCTGTCGCCCCTCAAGTACCGCAATACGATTGCTGCAAGTTCCAGCGTGTCGAAACGCGCTATTTCGTCGGTGCGGCTCTCGCCGGTTTCTGCAATGCTATTGCAAATTGTGTAAATGGTCTTTCGGCCGTGTGCGCCTACTCTGTGCTTTTCAATAATCATGGTTTTATAGTCCTTTCTGCGGTCTTTCCCGCCGTCTACTTAAAATTATGTGCATACGCTCAATTAGAAAATAGCCGGTTTTTCACGGCCTCGCCGCAATGCTTACCGGTCAAAAAATATATTTCCTCTGCGGTCGTTTGCAGCTCGCCGCAGCCTCGCTCTTGCATTTCCTGTCCGATTGCATATTGAATAGCTAAATCCAGCTCGTTTAATTCCGCTGTGGTCTTTACCTCGCCGCTTGCTATTCCCGCCCGGACAATCTCGCAAAATTCCTCGTATTTCATGGTTACGCCCCCTTTCTGTCGTTATTTTTCGGCGGTAGTCTTTGCTTTTGCCTGTTCTGGCCTGTAAAAGAAAGCTGCCCTTTGCTTTGCGGCTCTATTATACCCTCTGCGCTGCCGCCGCCTCAAGCGGGCGGCAATGCGCGTTAGACAGTCTTAGACAGTCTTAATAAGTCTTGAATTTCGGGCAAGTCTGAAAAGCCGCATACGGTCGGGCTTTTTCGGGTGTGTGTGTTCCTCGGTTACCCCCCTATTCGTTCCTCGGTCGCCCCCCTGTTTGTTCCTCGCATACCCCCCTATATGTTCCTCGGTTACCCCCCTTTTTTTTCGGGGTCGTCGATTTTGTAGGCCGATCATGCTATAAAACTATATCTTGCGGTATCGGTCGAAAGTTAGGTGGTAGTTAAAGGAACATTGCATAATACAAGGGTTTTGCAGCATTTCGGCTGCGGTGCGTTACCCCCCTTTTGCGGTGTGTTACCCCCTTTTTGACGGTCTGCCGCGTTTCTTTCGCTCTTGCCCTTTATCGGCTGCGGCCTGTCGTGCTGCCTCTGCTTTCGCCTCTCTGCGCTCTGCCTGTTCTGGTGCGTCGATCATTACAAAGTCAATCATAAGGCGGTTGTACTGCGTCCACGTCAACGGCTGCGCGGTTTCTGCTGTGTACGTGTGGCCGGTTTTCGGGTCGCGGTATTCCCATTTGCTTATAAGGCCTACGCCGATATTTTCATCAAGGGCAATTTCCAGCGGCTTTTTTATCTTGTCTTTCCAGTTTCTTTGCCCTCTGGTCTTTATGTCGTCAATGGTCGGTATTTCCGGGGCTGCTGTAAGCAAGGATTTTACCGAAAGCGTGCTATCTGTACCGGCTGCGCGGTTCTGGTCGTTGCTGTTATGAAACGCCATTTTACGGCCTATAACGTAAGCGTTCGGCTTGCGGTTGTCGTGCTTAAGTAGGGCGGTCGGGTACTGCATAATATAAGCGTTTACAAAATAAGCGGCGGCCTCTACGTCAAAATTTATCCTTATAAGCCCCTTGCTTATGCTGTGGCTTGAAATTATGCGCATTTCCTTATAGTCGCCTTTATTGCGGCCTCTGGTTTCCTCGCCACTCCATACAATGCTTGAAATGTCGCGCAAGTCGCGGCGCACGTTCTTTTTAAGGTCTTTTACGCGCTCGTTTACGCGCCGGTTCTCTTTCGCCTGTTCCTCTGGCGTTTCCATTGTCTGCGGTGTAAGTTGGTAGCCGCACGCCTCGCCATATTCTATTAAAGGTATTTCAACGGTAGGGGTTATGCTGCTACGCTTGCCCCGGTAGAAATTGCCGCTTGTAAGGTACAAAAGCGCGGTATCAAGTATTTTCTTTGCCGGGGTGCTTAATAGGCCTTGCAGCTTGTCGAAACGCTCAATAGTGATCTTGTGGCCGTCTTTCGTCGTTATGGTCGCGTTCTTTGTAAAGCCGTCCGGGTGCAAGCCTTTTGTTGTGATCTGCATAAGCTCGTTTGACGGTGCGCCGTTAAGCATAGGCAAATAGGCGTTTGCAAGTAAGTTATCTGTAATTACTGTGCGTACCTGTTCCGGGGTCATGCTTTCCACGTCGGAAATAAGGCTTTTCAATAAGTCCATAAGCGGCGCGGTATCGGCTGCGGCTTTCTCATTACTCAAGGCATAGCGCAAGGCCTTTATAATAACGTCGTGGTATCTGCTTTCGATCTGGCCGCGCTCTGCGTTCCAGCGTTCCCATGCGACATCATAATAACCCTTATCGCTCTTGCTGATACG
>JBJFAF010000048.1:0-4508 GCA_051887755.1 Candidatus Coproplasma sp. | reverse complement strand
AATTATAAAACGCATACTCGCTGATTGTGGTTACGCCGTTGCCTATGGTTACGCTTGTCAATCCGCTGCATCCATAGAACACAAAAGAACCAATACTTGTTACGCTGTTAGGAATTGTTATGCTTTTAATTGCTTTGTCACCAGAGAAAGCATTCTTTCCTATGCTTGTCACGCCGTCGGATATGGTTATGCTCGTCAATCTGCTGCAATTATAAAACGCATACTCGCTGATTGTGGTTACGCCGTTGCCTATGGTTACGCTCGCAAGCGTTTTGCATTGATAGAACGCATTATTATCTATTTCGCCACTTGTAATAACAACCGTCTTTAAATTATCTTGCGGTATATGGCTTATGGCTGACGCAGGCATGGTCGCATTTTCAATTACACAGCCGACGAATGCGTTTTCTCCTATACCCGTAACTCCGTCGGGTATAGTTACACTCTTAAGCGACGCATTATTATAGAACGCATACTTATATATTTCATAATTTTTGTCGTTATAGCTATCGGGCAAAACCAACGCCGTTCCCGTACCCGTATAGCCCATCAGGTAAACCGTATCGCCGTTCTCGTAGAAGACGTATCCGTCCCCTGTTGTTTCAAGCTTACTCGGCTCGTCTGCGGAGATATAAACGTCAAGGGCGTAATAAGCGGCGTAGCCGTTGGTTTCCGCACCTGCGGTCAGCTCCAACGATGACAAGTTGTAAACCTCTATCAATTTGTGGCAGTTTTCAAACGCACTATCTCCTATGCTCGTCACGCCGCTGCCTATCGTTACGCTTGTAAGCGAAGTACAGCCCTCGAACGCAGATTCGCCTATGCCAGTCACGCCGTCGGGTATTGTTATGCTCGTAAGCGAGGTGCAATCGGCAAACGCATATTTGTTTATAGCGTAATTTTTTTCATTATAGTTTTGGGGCAGAGTCAACTCCGTTTCCGTACCCGTATAGCCCACTAAATATACGGTGTCTCCGTCCTCGTAGAAGATATAGCCGTCCTCGGTGGTCGCAAGCTTGTTCTGCTCTTCTGCTGAGGTATATACGTCGAGTGCGTAATAGGCGACGTAGCCGTTATCCGTCGCACCCTTGACGATATTAAGCGAGGATAAATTATATACGCTTACCAATTGATAGCACCCATAGAATGCCTCGCTCCCTATGCTCGTCACGGTTGAGAGTACCGTTATCTCTGTAAGAGAATAACAGTTTTTAAACGCCGAGCCGCCTATCTTTTTAACGCCGCCGCGCATCGCTACATCCGTAAGTGCAGTACAGCCCTCAAACGCTGAAACGCCTATGCTCGTCACGGTTGCATCTAACGTTATATTAGCAAGAGAAGTACAGTTTACGAAAGCAAAATTTCCCAAGCCCGTTATATTTCCCCACATAATTACCTTAGAAAGAGAAGCACAGTTTTTAAACGTTCCCTCTCTTATATAGGTTACGTCGTGGGTTATAGTTACGCTTTCAAGAGCATTACAATTGCTGAACGCATAATTCGATACGTCCGTAACGCCGTCGGGAACGGTATAAGAAGTTGCGGTTTTACCCGCAGGATAGCACGCCAGATACGTTTTATCTTTGGTAAACAACACCCCGTCTACACTACAAAACTTTGTATTGTTCATCGATACCCCTATACTCGTAAGCGCAGTACAGCCGTAGAACGCACAACTTCCTATGCTAGTCACGCTCTCGGGTATGACTATTTGCATAAGCGAAACACAGTTGTTGAAGGCGTAATTCTCTATTTTCACAATCGTGTCGGGTATGGTTATGCTTGTAATCGAAGCACAGTTATCGAATGCGTATTCTTCTATAGCCGTCACAGTTCTCCCGTTATAAGTTTCGGGGATTTCTATCTCCGTATCCGTGCAGGTTCCTATACCGGAAACGTAATAGTAACCGTTGCCGCTGCTATATTCTAAACCCTTACTGCCGCCTGCGTCCTCTCCGCAGACCGTGCAGACGTTATCATCCCATTCGTGTCCGCTGCTCCGAATGGTTAAGTTATAATTCTCTTCGTTGCCTTCTGCGTCTAAAAAGCACCTTTCACAGACAGAACAGCTCCAATACTCTATATTGCCGCTTTCGGTGCAGGTTGTCGCAACTGCGTCGTGGTGAATAAGCGTATGCCCAGTTGCTTCGGTCTGATTAGCCGCCGTTATCTGCTCGTCAAACGAAGAGTTCTCAAAGACAGCCGTGTATGTATCGTAGCCGCCCGTCGTGCAGGTAGGCGCAACCGTGTGAGAGCTTGCTGTCACCGTTTCGGTTTCCTTGTGGTTTGCGTCGTTAGCGCAAACTCTTTCTGCAGTACACTCGATACCGTTCCAAGTATAAGTAGGCTCTCCCCATTCGTGACCGAAGGCTTCGATAGACAGTGAGGACGAGTAAGTTTCGTTCTTACCTTCTGCGTCTAAAAAGCTCTTTTCACAGACAGAACAGCTCCAATACTCTTTCGTGCCGTCTTCGGTGCAGGTTGCCGCAACCGCCTCGTGGTGAATCAGATTATGTCCCGACGTCGCAAGCTGTTCCGTCTTGGTACTTCCGCAAACGGAGCAGGTATAAGTCTTTACGCCCTTCTCCATGCATGTAGGCAGAGTAGTTATCTCACCGTCGTTCCATTTGTGCGCCGGCGGCGTCTGGTTGTCTTGATAGCTATCTCCGCACTCGCAAGTATGTAGCGTATAGCCCCACTTCTCACAGCTCGGTTCGACAACGGTTTCAGTATAACTATGAACATGTTGCTCGGAGCTGCCCGAACCACCGCCATCATCTCCACCGCCGCATGCGGATAAGCCGAACGCAAGGGAAAGAGTTGAAATAATTGCCAAAAACACAACAAGCAATTTCTTTTTCATAAAGATTCTCCTTTATTCTTGGTTAATTTACCACTAAAAATCACTAAACAAAAATTACTGCCGATTACATATCACATATGTAATCAGATATATTTTAATATTTTGTTTGTAATTTGTCAATAACACAAATAACATTTGTGATATTTTTATTTCGGTGATTATATATGTTTTGCGAAATATTAAGAGATTTGCGAACTGCTGCAAATTTAACTCAAAAACAATTAGCTGAAAAATGCAACGTGGCTCAATCCTGCATTGCATTGTTAGAAAAGGGCAGGTCAGAGGCAAATATTACAACTCTGATTGCTCTCGCTAAAGTCTTTGGCGTATCAATTGATTACCTTGTAGGTTTGGAGGACGAGTTCGGTAATAAAATTGCAACAGAGAATACAGAGCAAACGGCTATTATCTCTTCTGAAGAGCGAGAATTGTTATCTAAATATCGTAGATTAAATGACACCAAAAAAGAGCTAATTAAACAAACTATAGATATCTTTATTAAAGAGAAATCTTAATTTTTAAGTGACAATGTTGATTAGTGTAAAAATGGTTAGTGAGACAACCTCGCTAACCATTTTTTGCTTAACAATCACGGGCTAAATCTTCTCGCAAATGCTGTTCCCAACACATTCTGTAAGTGGTAGGGCAAAGCCTTTTACAGCTTCTGTAAGATACAACGTTCTGTGCTTTTTCGCATAAAAAGTAATGAAGTTTTAAGTCTTCGGGTAATTCATATTTCATTAAAAAAACCTCCTAAAAAACATAGTTAATTTGTGTGTTAAAATTGTCAAATGACCGTAATGTGTGTGCCTGTCTTGATACAAGCGGCGACGGCTGGCGCCGTCGCCGAGACAGGCACACACCAAACTTAATAAAAGGGTAAAACGCACCCAAAAAGAAGAGTCAAAGGCGGGGCTTCGCCGCTAAGCCGCTTGGCGAATCGCCCGCTTACTTTTTGACTATCATTCTTTTTTACGTGTCGTTACATTACAGCCGTTTAATTAAGGCAGTTTAGGTACTTGTGCTATTGTCTCTGGCGATGCTTCGCCAATACGTTCTCCGTCCTGCCAGATTGTAAAATCTTTTGCAACAATAAGCCTAACGTCCTTATTCACGTCTTCACTCATTTTGCAAATGACGTCCTTACCGCAAATATCGGTCTCTAAAAAACTGTACACTCCTTGAGAGTAGTAAGGCTTAGCACTCTGTTTGCTCAAATACTTGGTTATGTAGTGAATAGCCGAATCATACATCTGCGGTATTATTTCGCTGAACTCGTTTCTTCCGAACTTATCGGCAAAGTATGGACTGTGCAGATATGTCTTTGTCCTTCCCGTCTGCGGATTATAATCTGTAACCGTTTGAAGTCCGTCCAAGATTTTGCGTTCGGGGTCGAATATAAGCCCGTGAAAGTGTAATCTGCCTTTTTCTTCGCCACGTTCCCATACGCCTTGAAACAAACAGCCATGCCGTTTATGCAGGTTGGAAAAGGCGTTCTTTAACTTCTTTTCAAAACTCTGCTCGGTCTGCTTTTTATCATCGTAAGTAATCGTAAAGAAGAACTGATACGCCTGATTATAAGCCTTATATTCAAACCGCTTTTTACGCATATAGTTGTTTCTTCGCCTTCTGCGCCATTGAACGG
>JBJFAF010000047.1:0-4534 GCA_051887755.1 Candidatus Coproplasma sp. | reverse complement strand
GAAACGACGCCCGTCTCGGTGCTCTTCAATTCACGGGAAGCCATACCGAAGTCGTTCTTGCCCGACTGTGCGTCTGAAACGCCTACGCCCGAACCGCCGCCGCTGATGTTGATTTCTACCTTAGAGTGCTTTGCTTCGTATGCGTCCGCAAGCTTTTGCATAAGGGGCTGAACGGAAGTCGAACCCGTAATTGTAACGGTGCCTTCAACGTCCTTAGAGCAGCCTGCAAACGCCGCCATGCTTGCGCCGATTGCCGTAATGCAAAGGGCTGCAGCCAAAACTTTATTAATTCTTTTCATTTTATTTTAATCTCCTTTCGTTTTACTACTTAAAGTGTAAAATACAAAAGTAACAAATTCACTCTGCAACTTGTAAAATAATTGTAAAATTGTAAAATGAAAAGCCGCACGGTTAAGATTAAGCCAAAAAACACAATCTCCGTGCGGATTTACGCCTATTTAATTGTAACACGCTGTATATGCGTATGCGCAAGCCGTCCGTCGGAGGCGGCTTTTAAAGTGTAGGCTTTAAATTAGCGGCTTTGCCTTTAAAAAGCCATGACCTTTTAACGCCCTGTTAACTATGGCTGTTTAAATACGCCCTCTTAATCTCCTCGGGCATATCACCATTCGGCAAAGAGGATAGTCCGTCCTCGTTGCCGCACTTTATCGCCTCTGCGTAATACCAACACTTGAACTTTAGCATATCAAGCGTCTTATTAAGCCTTTCTATTTCCTCTTCGACCTGCTTTTTCTGCTCCTCAAACAGAGCCTTGCGCTGAGGATATGTTGAACTCCCCTCTTTACACCACAGCATAAACTGCTTGATTTGTCTTATTTCAAGCCCCGATTTTTTCAGGCACTCTATAACCCTTAACGCCTCTATCTCCTTATCGCCGAACTTGCGTATACCCGAAATCCTTTCCATCTCGGGGAACAGCCCCTCCTTATCGTAATAACGCAAAGTCGAAACGGGTAAATTGAACAAATCGGCTACCTGACCTATCGTATACATAAAATCACCTAAAAATAATTTAAAATATTTTTTAAAAACCCTTGACCTAAAGTCAAGTTTAGGTTTTACAATGATTATAACAGAATAAAATTTATTGTCAAGGGGAATTTATTATGCATTATGTAACTTTATCAAACGGAGTTAAGATGCCACAGCTGGGATATGGTGTATATCAGGTCAGCAAGGACGAATGTGAAAGGTGTGTTCTCGATGCACTTAAAGTCGGCTACCGCCATATCGACACGGCGCAGAGCTACTTTAACGAGCAAGAAGTCGGCAACGCTATCGCTAAATCGGGAATACATAGAGAAGAACTTTTCATAACCAGCAAAGTTTGGATAGAGCATTACGGCTACGAAGAGGCGAAGAAATCTGTTTATGAATCTTTAAGAAAATTACAGACCGACTATATAGATTTAATGCTTTTACATCAGCCGTTTGCAGATTATTACGGTGCCTGGAGAGCATTGGAAGAGCTGTATGCGGAGGGTAAACTCCGTGCAATCGGCATATCCAACTTCTATCCCGACAGAATGGTAGACCTCTGCTCTTTTGCGAAAATCAAGCCTATGGTCAATCAAGTGGAAACCCACCCCTTTAACCAACAGATTGAGGCGCAGAAATGGATGGAAAAGTACGGCGTTCAAATAGAGGCGTGGGCGCCCTTTGGCGAAGGCAGGGGCGATATGTTCACAAACCCCGTCATTGCCGAGATAGGTAAAAAATACGGTAAGACGGTGGCGCAGACAATCTTGCGTTGGGAACTCCAAAGGGGCATTGTTACTATCCCCAAATCGACCCATATCGAAAGAATGGAAGAGAATTTCAATATATTCGACTTTGAACTTTCAGCTGAAGATATGGCAACAATGGCAAGCCTTGACAAAAATCAAAGCTCGTTCTTCTCCCACTCCGACCCGAATATTGTACAATGGTTCGTCAATTTAATTGAGCAGAGAAAAGGCAAATAAATCTATAAAATAACGAGGTATAAAGAAATGAGTAAAAAGGTTTTGATTTTATCGGGAAGTCCGAGAAAGGGCGGTAATTCGGATATTCTCTGCGACGAATTTATGAAAGGCGCTTTAGAGAGCGGAAACCAAGTTGAAAAAATTCGGGTTGCCGAAAAGAATATAGGCTATTGCAGGGGTTGCTATTATTGCAAAAACAGCGGCGGCAAGTGTTCTATCAAAGACGATATGGCGGAAGTTCTGCAAAAGATGATAGACGCAGATGTTATCGTTTTGGCAAGTCCCGTCTACTTCTATTCAATAGACGCACAGCTTAAGACGGTAATCGATAGAACGGTTGCTCGTTGGCTGGAGGTCAAGGATAAAGAATTCTACTACATAATGACTGCCGCAGACGATATGAAAGAGTCTTTGGAAACTACGCTTGCTTGCTTCCGTGGATACGCCGACTGCGTAGAAGGAGCAAAGGAACGTGGCGTTATATACGGCACGGGCGTCTATGAAAAAGGCGAAATTAAAAATAAACCTGCTATGAAACAAGCCTTTGAGATGGGCAAGTCGGTTTAATCGTTAATCAACCAAACAAAAGGAGATAATTATGTTAGGAAATTTTACTTATTCTAACCCGACTAAATTGTACTTTGGAGAAAACGCCCTTGGTTTTTTAGGCGATGAGCTGAATAAATACGGCGATAAAGTTATGCTGTGCTACGGCGGCGGTTCGATAAAGAAGAACGGTATCTACGACGAGGTGGTTAAAATTCTGTACTACTGCGGAAAAACGGTTGTCGAGGACGGCGGAGTTATGCCCAACCCCACCGTTCATAAGCTATACGAGGGTTGCCACCTTGCAAGGGAGAATAACGTTGACCTCATTTTAGCCGTGGGCGGCGGAAGCGTGTGCGACTATGCTAAAGCCGTCTCCGTTTCGGCTTACTGCAACGAGGACCCGTGGGATAAATACTACCTTCGTATGGAGGACGTAGACAACAAAATTATACCCGTAGGCTGTGTGCTGACTATGGTCGGCACGGGTTCGGAGATGAACGGCGGTGCGGTAATCACGCACCCTGAACAAAAACTAAAAATCGGTCACGTCTTCGGGGAGAATGTGTTCCCCAAGTTTGCAATTTTAAACCCCGTTTACACCTACACCCTGCCTAAGTATCAAATGGTTGCAGGTATTTACGATATTTTCAACCACATTTGCGAACAGTATTTTTCAGGCGAGGACGACAACACCTCCGACTATATCTCCGAAGGGCTTATGATATCGCTTATTAATTCAAGCCGTATCGCCCTGAAAAACCCCACCGACTACGAGGCGAGGAGCAATATTATGTGGACGGCGACTTGGGCTTTAAATACCTTGATTGCAAAGGGCAAATCGACCGACTGGATGGTGCACATGCTCGGTCAATCGGTGGGTGCTTACACCAACGCCACACACGGAATGACGCTTTCCGCCGTGTCGCTTGCGTATTATCGCCATATCTGCCCCTACGGACTTAACAAGTTCGTCCGCTTTGCCCAAAACGTATGGGGCGTTGAAGTTGGAAACAAAACCGCAGAGCAGGTTGCCGAAGAGGGACTTGTAGCAATGGAGAGCTGGATGAAAGAGCTTGGTTTGGTTTTAAAAATAGGCGAGCTCGGCGCAACCGAAGATATGCTCGGTGGAATTGCTGACGGAACATTTATTATGGACGGCGGTTACAAGGTTTTATCAAAGGAAGAAGTGCTTGAAATCTTAAGACAAAGCCTTTAACGGCGTATTCTGTCCGTTAAAATGTTATAAATAAAGCGTAACCGCTCAAAGCGCTATCTATGGTTACGCTTTTTATTTTTAGCTCTTCCCCCCTTACTGCGGCTTAAAGTTAACCACACGAACGGTAAAAGGTGCTATATATTTATACGGTTATATGGCAATTGACGCCTGAAAAAAGTAAAATCTTCTTAAATACGTTTGGAATTTGCATTAGCACTTGACTTTTTTTAGTAGAATTTGTATACTTTAACTGCCAAACAACTCAATATATTCGCAGGGATATTTTATTTAATTTCACAGCATACTAACAGGGCGTACTGTACCCTTTTCTCTTTGCTGTGGAATTATTCCTGCGTGCGTTAAAAAGAGTTGTTTGGCGACGTTAGGGTACTTTATGCGGGCGACCTTAACGGTCGCCCTTATTTTTTGCCCGTAAAAAAGGAGGTTCTCTATGAAAAAGAAGTTGTTAGTTACATTCCTTGCACTCGCCTGTGCAGGGGCTTCTGCGTTCGGGCTTGCCGCTTGCAGCAGTACGAGCGGCAGCAAAGACGAAGGCGGCGGTTCTGGCGAAGGCGAAACGCACGTCCATACTTATTCCAATGAGTGGACGAGCGACGCACAATATCACTGGCATGCCGCCACCTGCGAACATTCAAGCGAAGTTAGCGGAAAAGCCGCACACGGCTGGAATAACGGCGAAATAACCGTACAGCCCACCTGCACAACCGCCGGCGAAAAGACTTATACCTGCACCGTCTGCGGAAAAACGAAAACCGAAACGGTT
>JBJFAF010000046.1:0-4604 GCA_051887755.1 Candidatus Coproplasma sp. | reverse complement strand
AAGTAACGAAATCATTTAAAGATTTAGTGCCTACGCACTATCAGCGCAGGCAGACGCTTGCAAATGCGGAGAGGTTTACTACCGACGAGTTGAAAGAGCTTGAAGAAAAGATTTTAACGAGCGAAGAGCGCTCTTTGAAGATAGAGGCGGCGCTCTACGAAGAGCTTAAGTCCAAACTTTTAAGCGAAATTAATTCGTTCAAGAGCATTTCTGCAAACATAGCAAAGCTTGATGTCTTGACTTCTTTTGCGGAAGTGTCTAAAAATAATAAATACGTTCGCCCCGTAATTGTCGACAGCGGCGAAGAGATGATAATAAAAGATGGCAGGCACCCCGTCGTTGAAAAGATTTCAAAGGAAAAATTCGTTCCCAACGACACCTACCTTGACGAGGGCGAAAACCGCACGATGATAATCACGGGCCCTAATATGGCGGGTAAGAGTACCTATATGCGACAAAACGCAATAATTGCGATAATGGCGCATATCGGATGTTTCGTGCCTGCGTCGAGCGCACAAATCCCCTTGATTGATAGAATTTTCACGAGGGTAGGCGCAAGCGACAATTTAATATTTGACCAGTCCACGTTTATGATAGAGATGATAGAGGTTGCGTCTATTTTGCAGAACGCAACGAAGGACAGTCTTTTGATTTTGGACGAAGTGGGCAGGGGTACTAGTACCTACGACGGACTTTCCATTGCTTGGGCTGTAATAGAATATATCACTCAAAAAATTGGCGCAAAGACGCTTTTTGCTACGCACTACCACGAACTTTTAGAGCTTGAAGAAAAGCTCAGCGGTATTAAAAATTATAAGATTTCGGTTAAAGAATACAACGGTAAGATTATATTCACACGCAAGATTATGCGCGGCGGCGCTAACCGCAGTTTCGGAATAGAGGTTGCCTCGCTTGCAGGCGTTCCGCAGTGCGTGACGGCAAGGGCTAAGAGCATTTTAAAGGCAATAGAGAGCGGCGAGGCTAACTTTAATACTTCGTTCGACGGCGAAGAGGACGAATTAGAAGTTAAAACTTCTGAAGTCGAAAACATAATAAGGGACTTAGATTTAAATAACCTTTCGCCAATGCAGGCGTTAATGATTTTAAGCGATTTAAAGGAAAAGGTACAATAATGGGTAAAATTCAAATTCTTTCCGAAGAACTGTGCAGTCGAATTGCGGCGGGTGAGGTGATAGAGCGACCTTTTTCTGTCGTAAAAGAGCTGGTTGAAAACAGTATCGACGCAGGCGCAAAGGAGATTGAAATTTCAATCAAGAGGGGTGGCAAGGACTTAATAAAGGTATCCGACAACGGTTGCGGTATAGCCGAAGACGATATGAGAGCGGCTTTTTTCCCTCACGCAACGAGCAAGATTAAGGCGCTTGATGATATTACCCATATCCGCACTTTAGGTTTTAGGGGCGAGGCTCTTGCGACCATTGCGTCAGTTGCATTGGTCGAGCTTGAGAGTGCCGTCGAAGGAGAGCAGGGCAACAAGGTAGAATGTGACGGCGATTACATAGGCAAAGTTACGCCCGCAGCCTGCAACAAAGGCACGACGATAACGGTAAATAACCTCTTTTTCAACACTCCCGTTAGATTTAAATTTTTAAAGACTGACAAAAAGGAAGAGACGGATATAACTACTTATGTAATCCGATACATTCTCGGTTTTCCCTATATTGCTTTTAAGTACTACGTTGATGGAGAGCTTAAACTGCAATCTTACGGCGGTGGATTGGACGAGGCGATAACGCAGGTATATGGGGCAAATATCTTACCCAACTGCTTTAAGATAGACGCCGAGAGAAACGATATTAAGGTCAGCGGCTATATAAGCAACCAGCAATTTTTTAAGTCGAATAAGACCTATCAGACGACCTTTTTGAACGGAAGATACATAAATAATAATGTTATTTCAAGCTCAATCAATAACGCCTATGCCCCTTATATGATGAAGAAGAACTTCCCGTTCTATGTGCTGTCCATACAGGTTGGCGACGACTTGGTCGACGTAAACGCCCACCCGAGCAAAACCGACGTGCGTTTTGCGGATGGTTCACTCATTTACGGTACAATTTATAAAATCATATCCTCTATATTAGAGGGGAGTGTAAAGGCGGCGGACTTCGTCGTGCCCGACGATGCGACGAGCTTTACGAAAACTCAAGCTCAGCCTTCGATTTGTGCGGCGGAATATGTGGCAAAGGAAAACGTGCACGACACCGATTTTAGCGATGTTAAGGATATAGAAAAATTTTCTCAACAGCCCAAGGTTAAAAAATCAACATCGCCTTACTCCGAAATCGATATGACGCCGTACGCCAACTGCGACGCACCCGTATTTGATGACGAAAAACCTAATGAGGTTAAGCAAACTATTTCACCGCAGGTTCAGCAGGCTATTAACTTTGGCGCAAATTACGATTTGAGTTCGGATAAATTTACGCTCGTAGAGCCCTCTCTCGAGGTGATTGAAGACAGAAAATTGCGAGAGGCAAGACAGCAGGAGTTGCAATTCAGACAATTAAAATACAGGGGCACGCTTTTCAATACCTATCTTATGTACGAAATTAAAGACGAAGTATATATGGTAGACCAACACGCCGCTCACGAGAGAATTTTATACGATACGCTCTTAGAAAAGGTACAAAAGAGGCAAGTAAATACCCAAAATATGCTCGTACCCTATATCTTTTCCGTCACACCCGAGGAGAGGAAGTTTATCGACGATAACGTAAATTCGCTTTGGAATATAGGCTTTGCGTTAGACCCTTTCGGTACGAATTCGTTCAAGCTTACCGATATTCCCGTAGATTTGTATAACCTTGACCCTAAGGGCTTTATAGACGATTTGCTTTCAGATATATCAGAATACAAAAAGATAACCGTTACCGATTTGGTAAAGGAAAAGATGGCACAGACTGCCTGCAAGCACGCTATAAAAGCAGGAGATAAGCTTACCGAGGCTGAGAGGGAAAAGCTAATGGAAATGCTTAAGGGCAATATGGGTTTAAAATGCCCTCACGGCAGACCTATCTGCGTAAAGCTAACCAAAACCGAACTTGAGAAAATGTTCAAGAGGAAGGTATAGGTTTGGCTAAATTACTTATTATATGCGGCGCAACGGCAAGCGGCAAAAGCGCACTTGCGGTAGATTGCGCAAAAAAGCTTAATACCGAAATTATCTCAGCAGATTCTCAGCTCGTGTACAAGGGTTTGAATATCGGCACGGCAAAACCCACCATAGCCGAGCGGGGCGGAATTGTCCACCACATGATAGACGTTGTAGGTGCAAAGGACAACTTCTCCGTATCCGATTACGAAACTGCGGCGCTGCCCGTAATAGACGGGCTTTTAAGTCAAGGCAAGACGCCTATTATATGCGGCGGAACAGGGTTTTATATAAATTCAGTTATATACGATTTAAGCTACGGCAATGTACAGGCGGACGAAAAAGTCAGGTTAAAATACGAACAAATTTTAAACGAGAATGGCAAGGAGTACCTATTTGAGTTGTTAAAAAAGGCGGATAGCAAGACCGCAGAGGTTTTGCATGTAAACGACGTCAAAAGGGTTATTCGTGCCTTGGAAATCTACGAGCTAACGGGCAGAAAAAAATCCGACCAGCACGACGAGAAAAAACCGAGGTACGGCTACGTTGCGATAGCGGTAGACTACCCAAGAGCGGAGCTTTACAGGAGAATTGATTGCAGGGTAGACGTTATGTTTAACTCGGGACTTATTGAAGAGGTCAAGGGGCTTTTGGCTTCGGGAGTAGACGAAAATAGTAAAAGTCTACAGGCAATTGGCTATAAAGAAGTGGTTGAAGGCTTAAAAAACGGCTATAATGAGAGTACTATGCGTGATACAATTAAGCGAAATACTCGTCGTTACGCTAAGAGGCAGATAACTTTCTTTAAAAAGCTTGAGGGGATAATTTGGCTTAAACCTGATGAGGCGACGGCAGAGAGGGTAACGGAGCTTATCAATGATTGATAAAGAAATTTTTATAAAAGAGTGTGAAGATAAATTAAAGGAAAAGTTTGCGCTTGCGGACGAAATTTCTTACCACAACCAAAAAAAGGTTATGCAGGCTTTTAGCAATAACGGCATTGCCATTCGCCATTTTGCAGGGACGACGGGCTACGGCTACGGCGACGAGGGCAGGGATACGTTAGGCAAACTCTACGCCGAGGTTTTCAATACGGAGAGCGGTATCGTATCGCCGCACCTTCTTTCAGGCACGCACTCAATATCCGTTGCGCTTTTTGGGTTGGTCAAGCGTGGTGATAACGTTTTATGCGTTTCAGGAATGCCTTACGATACAATTCGCCCCGTAATTTACGGCGATAATATCGGCTCTTTAAAAGATTTAGGCGTAAATTTCGAGTGTTGCGACCTTGACGAAAACGGTAAATTTGATTTTACAAAAATCAAAAAAGGTCTTGAAAAACCCGTAAATTTAATCTATATTCAGCGTTCCCGCGGATACGAACTTCGTGACGCATTTTCCTGTGATGAAATAGGTGAAGTTTGCTCTTTTATAAGAAAAAACGGCTTTAACGGGTGTATTTTCGTAGATAATTGCTATGGCGAATTCG
>JBJFAF010000045.1:0-4614 GCA_051887755.1 Candidatus Coproplasma sp. | reverse complement strand
CGTCCTTGGACAAAATCTTATTCCTCCGATTTGATTTGCGGATTTAATTCCGCCTTTATTTGCTTTAATGCGTACGCCGCCGTACAGTCGAACGACTTATCCCAGGGATAAGCCACGCCGTATTCAGCGACGGTTTTATTTAGTAAATAAACGTGTTTAAGGTTCTTGCGCTTGGGCGCATTCAACGTCCTGTTCACGCCGTCCGCAAGCAAAAGCGTAGTGCCGACTATATCGCATATAACGTACAGTTTGCCTTTATCACGCCCTTGCAGGCTCTGCGCAATTCCGCCTAAACGGGGGATGCTAACTTTCATTGCACACCTTAAAGAGTAAGTATTTCTACCCCGTCCTCTTTGATAAGTACCGTGTTTTCGTAATGAGCGGCGGGCTTGCCGTCAGCAGTCCTCACAGTCCAACCGTCCGACTTGTCGAAGATAACCTTATAGGTACCCATATTAATCATAGGCTCTATGCAGATGGTCATTCCGGCTTTAAGCCTCATACCCGTTCCCTTCCTGCCGTAGTTGGGTACGGAAGGGTCCTCGTGCATTTCTCTGCCTATGCCGTGACCTGTAAGCGCCCTTACGACGCCGTAGCCGTGGCTCTCCGCATGGGTTTGCACCGCATAGCCTATATCGTATAGGGGAGTTCCCGCCTTAAGGTTTTCTATCGCCTTGAAAAAGCACTCCTCGGTGACTTTAACGAGCTTACGCTTTTCCTCCGATACGTTGCCGATGAGATACGTTCTGCATGCGTCTCCTTGAAAACCGTTCTTTTCAGCAGTTATATCCACGCTGACTATATCGCCGTCCTCTATAACTCTGTCGCTCGGAATGCCGTGAACGACTACCTCGTTTACGGACACGCACGAGCTTGCGGGGTAACCGCAATAGCCGAGTTCGGAGGGGATTGCACCGTTTAAAGTTATATACTTATAGACGAGCTCATCGACATCCTTAGTGGTCATACCGGCGCATATGTGCTTGCCGACGTACTCTAAGGTCTCCTTGACTATCCTGCACGGTTCGCGCATCAATTCAATTTCTTCAGGGGTCTTTACGGTAACCATTTACTTTCCCGTATGCTTGCCGAGCTCTTCGGCAATTATTGCAAAAACTTCTTTGGGGGTAAGCTTACCGCTGTTTACGGTGAAAAGCTTGCCCTGTTTTTCGTAGTACTCGATAAGCGGAGCCGTTTCCGTAAAGTAGGTATCTAATCTCTTTTGGACGGTTTCGGGGTTATCGTCGTCCCTTCTGTATAAGCTCTTGCCGCACTTTGCACAGGTGGTTGCGCCGTTTAAGGTGGAGACGTGATAGCTTTCGCCGCAGCTGCATACTCGCCTGCCGCAAATTCTGTCCATAAGCAGAGCGACGTCTACGTCGATGTTTACGCATAAATCGACGTTTGCGAACTTATCAAGCTCTGTCGCCTGAAAGAGATTGCGGGGGAAGCCGTCGAGCATATAACCCGATTTGACGTCCTCTTCTGCAAGTCTGTTTTTGACGATTTCGCAGGTGACTTCGTCGGGGACGAGCTTGCCCGCGTCGATATAACTCTTTGCGAGCTTGCCTATGGGCGTGCCGCCCTTTATGTTTGCCCTGAAGATATCGCCCGTCGAAACGTGGACGAGATTAAATTGATTTTCTATTAAGCTTGCCTGCGTGCCCTTGCCTGCGCCGGGCGCACCTAACAAAACTATATTCATATTATTTCGTTTACCTTATTTGGTGCAAATTTTTTATTGAAAATCCACCATATTCGGGTATGAGTTTTGTGCAAGAAACGAGTAAGAGCAGAAGCCTGCGGCTTTGGCGACAGGAGTTTACTAATCGTAAATGACTGAGCCAAAACGCAAAGGCGACGAACTATTACGACGTTTTTTGCACAAACGCCCGTTTGAAAGACTTACTTTAAAAAGCCCTTTTTGTAGTTCTTCATCATCAACTGCGACTGCAACTGCTTATCAATCTCCAACGCAACGGATACTACGATGAGGATACCGGTGGTAGAGAATACGCTGATTAAGTCGATTGAAAGTCCGCACGCAGAGAGAATAACCGATAAAATCGAAGGTATCAACGCAACAATCGTAAGATAGATTGCGCCGAAAAGGGTTATTCTATTGTTGATTTTCTTTAAGTAATCGGCAGTGGGCTTACCGGGGCGGATACCCTGAATAAAGCCGCCGTTCTGCTGAATCGTCTTTGATACGTCCTCAGGATTAAACTGCATAGACGCATAGAAGAACGAGAACAGGAATATAAGTACGCACAAGACTATCATATAGATAAGCTGTCCATACCAAGCGCCGCTACCCGAGAACCACTCCGCAACTCCCGTTTCGAAATTGCTGCCCGGCCAGAACAAGCTTGCAAGCATTGCGGGAACGGAAATAATCGAGAATGCGAAAATCAGAGGCATAACGCCCGAGCCCGATATACGCATAGGGATAACCGACGACTGACCGCCGTACATTCTTCTGCCCTTGACTTGCTTTGCGTACTGAACGGGGATTCTCCTCTCGGATAAGTCTACCGTACAGATTGCGGCAAACTCGAATATCGTTAAGATAACGAAACCGAGAACTTCCCACAATACGGAAGGATTACCCGTGAACGCTTCGATAAACTTTGATAAGATTGATTCGCCTGCGGTTGAAAGTATGCCGATAAAGATTATTATCGAAATACCGTTAGATATACCGTATTCGGTAATTCTTTCGCCTATCCACATAACGAGCATTGCGCCTGCCGTATAAACGACGGTTAAGAATATACCCGCTACCCATTTAGCAGCCTCCTGCGAAATACCCGTTCCGTTGGAAAGGTAACCGAAGTTTGCAAGATTGATTGCCATTTCGCCGTTGGTATCCCTTAAGCCGAAGCTTATGATGATACCGATTGCCTGAGCAACCGCCAACGCAATGGTAACGTACCTCGTAATCTGGGCAATCTTACGCCTGCCGCTTTCGCCCTCTTTGGAGAGGCGTTCGAGTGCAGGAATACCCACGCTTAATAGCTGAACGATAATCGAGGCGTTGATGTAAGGGCTGATGCCCAATGCAAACAGCGTTGCGTTGGTAAGCGAACCGCCCGAAATCGCCGACATTATGTTGAGGAACGAAACGCCCTCAATTGCACTCTGGAATGTGTCGGGTGAAATGCCGGGTACGGGAATGTAGCAGCCGAGACGGAAGATAACGAGCAAAAGAAGTGTAAACCAAATCTTTTTGCGTATTTCCTTGTTCTTAAAACAATTTTTTATTGTTTCAAACATTTTAACCTCTCTTTAAGCGATTGAACCATTTAGCCAACCGCTATGATGCGACGCAGATTTATTCTGCGTTCGCACCGATAACTTCTGCTTTGCCGCCGGCGCTCTCGATAGCGGCCTTTGCGCTTTCGGAGAACCTTGCAGCCTTAACGGTGAGGGCAACCTCGATTTTGCCCGTGCCGAGAACCTTAAGACCGCCGTTGTTCTTAACGACCTTAGTAAGATTGTTTTCTACTACATAATCATAGTCAACTACGGTACCTGCAGGCACGTCTTTAAGCTGAGAGAGATTGATAATAAGGTACGAAGTCGCCCACTTGTTGTGGAAACCTCTCTTGGGGATTCTTCTGTGAAGGGGCATCTGACCGCCTTCGAAGCCGGGACGAACGCCGCCGCCCGAACGAGCCCACTGACCTTTGTGACCCTTACCGGACGTCTTGCCCTTGCCCGAACCTATACCTCTGCCTAATCTTTTGGTGGAGGTGTTTGCGCCCTCTGCGGGCTGTAATTCATGAATTTTCATAGCCATAACTACTTCTCCTTAAACTTCCTCTACCTTGAGAAGGTACTTAACTTTCTCTATCTGACCAAGGTTAGCGGGTGTGCTCTCCAAGGTCTTGCTCTGACGGATTTTCTTTAAACCGAGCGCCGCAACGGTTGCTTTTACGCTTGCGTTTTCGTTGGATACGCTCTTAACTAACGTGATTTTAACCATTGTACTCCTCCGCTTAGCCTAAGATTTCCTCAACCGTCTTTCCGCGAACTGCTGCAACTTCTTCTGCAGACTTAAGCTCTGTCAAGCCGGCGATAGCAGCCTTAACGACGTTGATGGGATTGTTAGTACCGTGAGATTTGGTACGGATATCCTTAATGCCTGCTGCCTCCATAACCGCACGAACGGGACCGCCTGCGATAACGCCGGTACCTTCAGATGCGGGCATCATTAAAACCGAGCCCCTGCCGTATACGCCTAAAACGCCGTGGGGGATAGAAGTACCCTTAAGGCTGATTTTATTGAGGTTCTTCTTTGCCTGTGCAGTTGCCTTTTCGATTGCCTCGGGAACTTCCTTGGACTTACCCATACCGTAACCTACAGAGCCGTTGCCGTCGCCGACTACTACGAGTGCGGCGAAACGCATATTCCTACCGCCTTTAACGGTCTTGGTAACTCTGTTTACCTGTATAAGCTTTTTGATGAATCCGTCGTCTTCTTCCCTCTTGCGGGGTCTGTCGCCTCTTCTGGCGGTTCTTTCTTTCTTTTCTTCCATGGTCTTACTCCTTAGAAATTAAGTCCTCCCTCTCTTGCGCCGTCGGCAAGGGCCTGAACCCTGCCGGTGTAGA
>JBJFAF010000044.1:0-19600 GCA_051887755.1 Candidatus Coproplasma sp. | reverse complement strand
GCTTCAAAATTAGCTGACAAATTCTTTTTACCTCCCGTTAGTATTAAAAAAGCCTTATACCGCATGAGTATAAGGCGCAAAAAAATCTGCTTTAAAGACCTTACCTCGGCAAGATATTAAGCCTTGCGGCACTTGCTGTCTGCGGTAAAATTAATTTTTACTGTATTAGTATAATTTTTATGCATATAAATGTCAAACGATTTTCGCTCGTTTTTTTAAAAAATTACTTTTCGGCTTTATCCGTCTGCTTTATCCGTGAACGTAATTCCCTGCCCGTCTGCATTTTTAACGTTATAACCGTCATAACTACTCCGACCGCTATATGAAAAGCAAACGCAACCCACGTGCGCCAATCGGCAAGGTTATAGAGCACGTTGTTTAAACCGAGCACGGGAAAATAAACGCAATGGGTGTTAGGGGCTAAAATCTGTTCTATATCTACGCTGAATATCACTGCACACAATAAAAGCAAAACCGCCAAGAACGCCGCCCCTGCCAACGCCGTAGGCAAGGATTTTTTAATAAACTGCCCGACTAAAACGGTAAAACAACACGTAAACAACATCGCAATAAGCGTGCCGAGCATAACGACGATAAATACCGTGGCAGACGGCGTAGCAACGTATCCGTCGGCGGTGTAGTTTAGCACGAAAATCTGCTTGCCGAAGCAACCGAAAACCAACCCCCAAACCACTACTATACCCCAAACGCAGAAGTTGACCAACCACGACGAGAAAAGTTTGCCGCCCATAATTGCGCGTTTATCCAACGGCGAAACAAAATAATTTTTCATAATTCCGCTTTCGTAAGGGCTTATGCACGAAATAACCGTCCAGATAATTGAAAATAGCACGAGCGGATAAAACGCATATTGCGCAATTTTAAGCATTGAGCAGGAACCGTTGTATTCTTTTAACGTCGCATACATATCAAACGCCGGCATTGTTTCGATATAGTCGTATTGAGTCGTGTTCGTATCGAGAAGAAATTTATAATAGTCGCATAACTCTTTTAAACTTTTATAGGACTGTATATAAGGCGGTTGATTCGGGTTTCCCGGGCAAGGAGCTTCGCCCATTTCGTATAAATACCAGGAATGATATAGTTCGTAATACTGCTCGTATCTTGCCGTCAGTTCATCGGCGTCCGCCACTTCTTTATTCACCCCCAAAGAGCACAAAAAAACCGTAACGAGAACAATAACCGCCGCAAAAACAGCAAAGAAAATAATTAATCGCTTTTTATCGGATAAAAGTCTGCGTAGCTCGCTTTTTACCATTCTTAAAAACTGCATACCATTCCCTTAATCATCAGCGTTCGGCAACCCATAAAAAATAGCTTGCTATACAATGAGAATAGTGACTAACTATAAAACCACTAAATTCCCTAAGTTCATATAATACAGCAATTTCTACATATGCAGGCGCACCGAACGATAAGCTTGCTCCGGCGCACAACTTCATATAATTCCACCGATTAGACTGTAACGATGCTATCGATGAGTCTGAACGATATAAAATAATTCCTTTATCTATTTTTTCACTGCTTGTAGGTACTCTAAAGTATTCGTTTAAATTCCCATCGTTAAGTCGTTTACTGTCATCGTTGAACGAAACGTTTGACGGAGGCGACACGACTTGTTCAAACAAAATGGTTACATTATTTTCTGCGTTAGCATTAGTCCAAACAGTATCGGCAGTAACAGGTTTAAGTTTGATTTGACTACCAGTAGAATCTGTTGCATAAAGGAAGTATATTTCTTCGTTCCTAGTCGGCATTGCAGTTATACCAGAATCAAGATTATAATTCCAACTTTGAGTTGATAAGTCCATTGTTTTATAATTCTCGTCCGAATCATAAATGCGTTCACCTTGAACAAACCATCTAGGTTGAACCACATTTGAAAAGAATAGGTCGCTGTTTGGTTCCGTACTTGTAATATGCTCTGCGTTTGCAACGCAATAAACTTTACCGTTTTGAACGAATAGAAAGATTAGCGTTAACAGAGCGGTGATTGCTACAATCATAAAAACTTTTACATTGTTTTTTAAACGTTTCATATATTTTCTTCTCTTATAAAATTAATTTTAAAAATCTTTTCTATTGAATCTGACGCCCGCCCCAATCAACAAACCGACTTCAACGAGCAGATAAGCGACGACGAGTATTATAAAATGAAAATCAAAGCCGCCAAGATAACCCCATAGTCCCATAACGGGGTATAAATTAAACGGATTGAACGCCGCACTGCCGAGTTTATAAAACAGCGGTTTGTTTGCAAGGATTGCGCCCAGCAGTTCTAAAAAGATAAAACCGAACAAAGGCGTCAACGCGGAAGAAAGCGGTTTAAGATATTGCGTGCATAAAAGCGTAAAGAAATAGAAAAAGGCTATTACCAAAAGGTTTCTTACGCCAATTTGCGTAAACATATGCGCACCGCTTACGGCAACGTATCTGCCCGTATATATAAGAAACGGTCTCGTCGGAGAGCAGGCGCAGGTAATTACGAGTGCAACAAACAGAAAAACGGGCATCACCATTGCCGCAAAAAAAGTTACTCCCGTTTTTACGGCGAAAATTTGCTTTCGTTTTATCGGAGCGGCAAGCAGGTTTTTAACCGTACGTTGCTCGGCGGAAAAGGTCCACAGCGCACATATTACGGCAGTTACGCAGAAAACGTAGGTCGTCATTTCGAAGAAGTAATTGCAAAAACCGAAATTTTCGTAGCCGACGTATTTAAAAGTATAGTCGAAACTGTCCACGTAATCGTACTCGGTGGTGTCCGTATCGAGATAAAAGCGGTAAAGCGCCGCTTGCTTTTCCCAATTTTTAAGTTGCTCTTCGCTCGTCGTATCGCCGTATTCGTCTATCATTCGGCAATATTGCAAGTAATGCTGTTCATATTCCTGCATAACTGCCGCCTTGTCGAAACCGCCAAGTTCGTGGGCGTCGTCTTGAGCATAGCCGATACCGAATATCAACACAACGGCAACTATTAAGCCGAGCAGCAAAAACAACCATATTTTTTTCGTACCGATGCGGACGGCTTCGTATTTGAGCAGTCGTTTAAAATTACTCATTGTGCGTTGCCACTCGCTCCCGTAATTTCAAAGAACTTTTCTTCAAGGTTTTCGTTCTGCACGTCGCCGCAATCGTAGGCAATTCGCCCCCTGTCAAGAATAATTACCCTGTCGCAAACCGATTGTATATCCAGAATACTGTGAGACGAAATCAAAATCGTTGCACCTTTTTGCGCAAACGATTTAAGCAAATCCTTGAAAATTTTAACCGAGACGGGGTCTATCCCGTTAAACGGCTCGTCCAAAATCAAAACCGTAGGCTCGTTTAAAATTGCGTAAGCAAGGTACAGTCTTTGCTTCATACCCAGCGAATAGTTTTTGACCTTCACGTTTGCATTCTCTCTCAACCCTACCGTTTCCAGACTGCGGTTTACCGCATCCTTCGGCAAATCGGGATACAGGTCGGCGAGCAGGCAAAGATTTTGCTTGCCGGTAAGACCGCCGTAAAACGCAGGCGCTTCTATAGTGAAACCTATCTTCACCTTGCGCTGTTCCGAAGCTTCCGAAATATCCTTGCCGTCCACTGTGATTTTACCGCTATCCGCATGCGACAGGGAACAAATTATTTTCATCAACGTACTCTTGCCTGCGCCGTTAAGCCCTATAAGTCCGCAAATGATTCCATCCTGCGGAATTGAAAAGCTCACGTCGTTCAATACCCTTTTACTGCCGTAGCTTTTATTTAAATTCTCAACCTGCAACATACTCGCTCTGCCGCTACCTTTAATAATTTTTAGGTACGCCGCAACGAACGGTTGTAGCAATACCCTTTTTCATTATATCACACGTATATGTCCGTATCAACTTTTCGCATAAAAAACCCCACCGTATTAGCAGGTGGGTTTCTTATATATTAGCCTTTGAAATTAACCCTTGTTGTAGTAAACCTTAACGCCGGGGCCCATAGTTGCGGAAAGGGTTACAGACTTAATGTACTGACCTTTAGCCGCTGCAGGCTTAGCCTTAACGATTGCATCCATCAAGGCGTTGAAGTTTTCGGTGATTTTCTCTTCGCCGAAGGACTTTTTGCCGATGGGGCAGTGAATGATAGCCGTCTTATCCAAACGGTATTCAACCTTACCTGCCTTAACTTCCTTAACAGCCCTCGTTACGTCCATAGTAACGGTACCGCTCTTGGGGTTGGGCATCAAGCCCTTAGGACCGAGCACACGACCGATACGACCGACTACGCCCATCATATCGGGGGTGGTGATAACTACGTCGAAATCGAACCAGTTATCCTTCTGGATACGCTGAACCATTTCTTCTGCACCGACGTAATCTGCGCCGGCAGCAAGTGCTTCGTCAGCCTTTGCGCCCTTTGCGATAACCAAGACCTTCTTGGTTTTGCCGGTACCGTTGGGGAGGACTAAAACGCCCCTGACCTGCTGGTCAGCCTGTCTAGGGTCTACGCCCAAACGAACGTGAAGTTCGATAGTTTCGTCGAATTTAGCTTTTGCCGTAGACAATGCAAGCGCTACTGCTTCTTTAGGCTCGTAAGCCTTAGAATGCTCGTACGATTTAACGCTCTCTGCGTATTTCTTTGCAAGTTTCATTACCTTTTTACCTCCCTATTATTCCTCTACGGTTATACCCATAGAACGGGCGGTGCCCTTAACCATGCTCTTAGCTGCCTCTAAGTCGCTGCAGTTTAAATCGGGCATTTTGGTCTTTGCGATTTCTTCCACCTGCGCCTTGGTAAGCTTGCCTACCTTGTCCTTGTTGGGACGGGCGGACGCCGTTTCAATACCCAACGCCTTCTTGATAAGGACGGGGGTAGGGGGCGTCTTAAGGATGAAGGTGAAACTTCTATCCTGATAGATGGTTACTACGCAGGGAATGATAAGTCCTGCTTGTGCGCTGGTCTTTGCGTTGAATTCCTTAGTAAAACCGGGAATGTTGATACCGTGAGGGCCCAACGTAGAACCTACGGGGGGCGCAGGGGTAGCCTTTCCGGCAGGAAGTTGCAACTTAACTACCGCAGTAATTTTCTTTGCCATAATTAAATATTCCTCCTATGTGGTCAAGCAAATAAGCCATGAAAAAGATTTAACTTATTCTCCCACAATATATCAAGCTTTCCGCCCTTTGACGGAAGGCGAGATTTTAAATTATTTCTACCTTTTAAGGTATGATATTCGTTCACAAAACAAGCAAGACGAGGAACGCAAGGGAACCTAAAGAAGTTTACTTAATGGTAAACGACTTGGGTTGCCGCAGTGCGACGCCGTATTGCGCCGTTTATCGGACGAACGCCCTTTTAGCGAGCTTATTCTATAACTTTCTTGATTTGGATATATTCCACTTCTGCGTCCGTAGACCTTCCGAACATCTGAATATTGACCTTAGCCTTCTGAGCCATATCGTTGAGTTCGGTAATCACGCCCTCGAAACCTTCCAGAGGACCTGCGTCGATATTGACCTTGTCGCCTACGGCAAAATCGACGTCGGAAAGAACTTGCTCTAAACGCATTCTTCTTATTTCGTCTCGGGTCATAGGCTTGGGTCTGCCCATAGGGCCGACGAAACCCGTAACTCCCCTGGTGTTGGTTACCCAATACCAGAGCTGGTTGGAATAAATCATTTTGATAAAGACGTAGCAGGGGAAGAGCTTGCGTTCTACCACCTTGCGCTTGCCGTTCTTTTCCTCTATGGTCTGTTCCATAGGAATTTTCATATCGAAAATCTGGTTTTCAAGGTTGTTGTTTTCGATTAACCTTGTAATCGAATCCTTGACCATAGCCTCGTAACCCGAATAGGTATGCAGAATATACCAGCAGGGTTTTTGCTCCATAAATCAGGCACCCCCTGTCTTGGTAAGAAGTCTAAGCAACTCCTGAAGTCCGCTGTTGATACCCGTAACGACTACGGTGAAAATCAAAACTACGACCAAAACTACGCATGTAGCCTTGACTACCTTACCGAAAGACGGCCAGGTAACCCTTTTGAGTTCGGAAAAAACTTCCTTGATTTTTCTGCCCATTCTAACGAATATATTGGGCTTTTTCTCCGTTTCCTTAGCCATTACTTGGATTCCTTGTGTTCAGTATGCTTTTTGCAGAAAGGGCAATATTTGTTCATCGTAAGCCTGTCGGGGTCGTTACGCTTATTCTTATAGCTGTCGTAATTCCTGTGCTTGCAAACAGTACATTCAAAAGTTATTTTAGCCCTCGTTGATGCCTTCATAATGGGTCTCCGTACAAAAAAATTACACCCCTCTCGAAGTGTAGAAAAATTTTAACACGACCAAAGAGGGGTTGTCAAGCTATTTTATAATATTTCGTAAAACTTTTTGCGTTAAGATTAATTATTTCATTATTTAAAGAATAAAGAATAAATGTGGTGATTATTTTTTTAATATTTTTCACCTTATTCGGGTATGTATCTCTTCATAGATGCGAGCAAGACAAGGAAGGTGCGGAAAACCTGAAGGAGTTTACTTAAGGGTAAATGACTGAAGGTTGCCACAGCCTGACACAGTATTGCGAAGTATATATGAAGAGCGCAAATCTAAAGTGAATTAATTAAGACACGCTGCCGGGGGCAAACGCATACACGTCCCTATCCTCAGGGAAGATGGGACCGTTGATTACAGGCAGGTTGAGCGGGGTGATGTAAGCCTGTGCCGTAAGGTTGGTCACAGCCGCACGAAGGTAAGGATAGAGCTGGCTCGTCGCCTCGATAACGAAAGCCCTCTCCTCTTCTGCGGTATAAGTTTCGGTCTCAAGCTCGTACATACCTACGAGACCCACGTTCAAATCGAAGGGCTTAGGCTCTGCCTCGGTGCTCTCAATCTTGACGGACAAAGCAATGAAGATAAGCTTTTTATTGTCGTTAGCCTTGCGTACCTGACGGGCAAACTGGGGCTTTACGTCCAAACGCTGGTTGGGTGCAAGCTGTACCCTGTTAAGCTTGAAAGAGAGTTCTTCCATGCTGATTAATTTAAAATCGTATTTCATACAAATAACTCCTATTTTCGTTTATTACTTTTTTTATTATAACATTTTAGGCAACCGCTTGTCAATACTAAACGGGTTTTAACGCCGCTATGTTTAGCCTTTATTTTTTCTCGTACTCCCTTTCGTATACTTCCCTGTATATGACCTTAACCCTTTCTTCAAAGTCGTCTAAAAGGGCGGGATAGCTTAACAGGTGCAGCCTACAACCGCTTTCGCCCTCTCTGTACGGCGGTTGGTAATAGGTTTGGGGATTTACGCACATTCCGTGCCGCCTGTAAAAACCTATTCTTCGTACCTGGATAGGCTCTACGGGCAGTTCCGCCTCCAAAAGAACGTTGCCGTACTTTTGTTTAATTAATTCTATAACCCTGCCGCCCGTACCGCCGCCACGAAAATCTTCGTACACGACGAGGTATTCCAAAAAGACGAAGTCCTTAAGCTCCCATATGCCGACAAACCCCTTCTTTACGCCCTCCTCTTCGATATGGTACAAAGTATATTTGCCGCCTCCGTGCAGACGTGCCACCTCTTCGTAGTTGCGTAGCTCTTCCCTGATGAAATTGCGCTCCATAGAGGCGTAAATTTCGGGCAACTCGCCCTTTTTTACGGCGATAAGGTACATTTTTGCTCCCCTTAAATAAATCGTTCTTTTCCCCATAATATATTAAGCAAGACGAAAAGTCAATTCTTTACGCCGCCGCTAACGCTTCTCCGGCTAATCGAGCGGTAAAGTCAAAACTTTATTTTCGTTAAGGCTTGATTATTTTCTACTATATGATATAATGGGTAGGTAATTCGCCCATAATCGGGCAATAAACACCTATGGAGAGACGGGTTTGACTAAAAAGCTTTACTTTGACAGCCACTGCGGCATTGACTATTACGCACTTTGCGAGGACGGAGTGCTGTGCGAATATACGTCGCAGAGCGCACTCGTGCCCGACGCCGTAGGCAACATATATAAAGGGCGGGTAACCGACGTACTCAACGGAATGCAGGCGGCGTTCATAGACTGCGGCTTAGAGAGGCATTGCTATATTTCCGTTGCCGACTTAGTGCCCGACGGCAAAAATTTCGAAGGCGACGTAGATATTCCCGCCGAGCTGAATCTGCACGAGGGCGACGAAATTATGGTACAGATAACCAAGCCCCCCGTAGGCAAAAAAGGGGCTAAGGTCACGACCAACCTTTCATTCGTCGGCAAGTATATCGTCTATCTTCCTAACACCCCCTTTATAGGCGTTTCGAGAAAATTTTCTGACAGCGAACTAAAAAACAATCTTATATTCAGTGCAAAAAAAGTCTTGACGGGCAACGAGGGAATAATAGTGCGCACCGCCGCACCCTACGCCGTGATAGGCGACAAGGTAAACGAGCTTAATTTCTTCCGCAACACCTATGCCGCCGTCAAGGCTCACTTTGAAAACGCAAGCGTCGGCGAGCTTTTATACAGCGATTCGACCGTATTTTCCCGAGTACTGCGCGATATAATGCTTACCCCCTGCGACGAAATACATGTAGGGAACAAGGGGCTTTTCGATAGCGTTAAAGAAGTTATAGATATGTATCCCGAGAGGGAAAAGCCCGAGCTTATTCTGCACGACGAACACACGGATATGCTGTATACCGAGGGTTTATCGACCGAAATACTAAAGGCTATGCAGTCGAAGGCGGAGCTCTCTAACGGGGCGTACATCAATATCGACCGCACGGAGGCTTTGACGGTTATAGACGTAAACACGGGCAAGTATACGGGAGAAAACAGTCTTGAGGACACGGTTTTCGCCACCAACGTTTTAGCGACCAAAGAGATTGCAAGGCAGGTTCGCCTTAGAAATATAGGCGGACTATTCGTCGTTGACTTTATAGATATGAAAGAGGAGAGCCACAAAAAGGCAATCGTTCAGGAGCTTGAAAAGGCGTTAAAGGGCGACAAGGGCAGGTGTAAGGTTTTGCCGATGTCCCCCTTCGGCTTGGTCGAATTTACTCGCAAGCGCACTGGCAACAACAAGGAGTTCGGGAGCGTTGCACCCTGCTCGTTGTGCGGCGGTTCGGGGTACGTCCGTTCCCGCCTGAGCATTGCCGACGAATTTAGGGCAAAACTCTTAGAGGTTTTGCATAGCGGCGCAAACACCGTATGCTGTGACTTGAATTACGATTTCGCAAACTTCGTATTAAACTATACCGAGCTTAAAGAGGAGGTCTCCTCTCTCTATCCTCAGGCAAGAATTTACGTCGTCTCCCACCGCACCTATAGGGAATCGGCGATGTACTTCCGCAAAGTGGACGAACCCAACTTTACTATGCCCGAAGGCACTATGCTCTTATATTGATAGCGTTTATAATGCAGCGTTAAATCGTTAAGCGCCCGCAACTTCCCTAAAATGAAGTTGCGGGCGCTTTACCTTTAATTTTAAATATTTAAATAACTACTTTAATTATCTTCGTCCTCGCCCTCGGCGTTGCTCTCCTCCCACAGCTTGACGTATTGCTCGAAGACTTCCATTGCAACCGTTTCGTCCTCTTCTAAAACGAGCACATGCTCGCCCTCCCTCTCGTCGACACGGAATACGATTGCCTCGTCGTCGCTAACTCCGTCGATGTCGGTCACGGGCGTAAGTATGGCGAACAGCTTATCGTCCTGCGGGATAACGGCAACCTGATTAAACACCAACTCCGTGCCGTCCTCGTTCTTTAATCTTATTTCGCTGTCTGCATCCTCTCCTAACAATTGGTCGAGTAAATCCATTTTTATCTCCTTACAGTTATGCGCCTTTAATTTTCTTTAGCAATATTTTTCAAGCCTGTACTGTTCGGCAACCTTATCGCCGCACAGCGTAATCGCCTTTTTAGGACATCTGTTTACACAGCGGTAGCAGGACGTGCACTTGCCCGAAGGCTGAGCCTTGCCGCCCTCTATTTTAAGGTTGTGCATAGGGCATTGCTGAATACATATGCGGCACCCATCGCATAAATCTTCGTCTATTTTAAGCTTATTATTATAGCTGTGAGAGCGCTTGCCGAGCCATAATCTTTGACCGAACAACCCTGCAAGCCTTGCAAAAAAGCTTAAGCCGTCGCTGGGATACACGCCCTTTTTAACGCCCTTGACTACCTCGTCTATCTTCTCGTCCGCCTGCTTGATTAGCTTGCGATTCTTCTCGTTAAGCTCTTTTAAATGGCTTTCGTGCCGTAAACTCTCTAAATATAGCTTTTCGGGGTCAGTTTTTCCGTCCCCCTTCTTCACCTTAACGTCGCAAATACTGTCGGGCATAACGATGTGCAAACCGCCCAAAACGTTTGCGCCGTACTTTTTAAAAAGCCTTGCGCTACAGCCGGCGCCGTCGCCGCTGAACGCACCCATAGTGGCTACGCAAAACACGTTCTTATCCTTCCACAAAGACTTGTTTTTAACTATGAAATCACGCACGAAATAGGGCATATCCGAATACTGCACGCCGTAGCCGAAGACTATTAAGTTCGTCTTGGTTATCGCCGCAATCGCCGCATCGCCCTCCAAGGGCAAAATTATTGCCGAGCCGCCTATTTGTTTAACTAATCTTTCTACACAGTGCTTGGTGTTACCCGTGCCGCTGAAATATATACCTATCATAACGGATATATTGTAACCGTTTTTTATGCAGTTTGCAACTCGTTTTGCCCGCCGTTAATGTACTATTATGACGATTATTGAAAATCCCCCGCAACCAACAGGGAGCATTTATACCTCCGATACGATTTATAATGCGCTTAATTTTCTTCTCCGTAAAAATACTCGTGAGCAAGCGCTTTTCCGCCTTGATTTGCTATCACGCCGTCCTTTATGAGCACTGCTCTGTCACACAGCGCCTCGGCACAGCGCATATCGTGCGTTACCGTTATCATCGTGTTGCCCGTCCTATCGTGTAGGGCGTTTAATATCCCTATCAATCGGCACAATCCTGTATAGTCCTGCCCTACCGTAGGTTCGTCCAAAAGTAACACTTCGGGCTTTCCTGCGGCGACGGCGGCTATTGACACCCTGCGCTTTTGCCCTTCGGAAAGGGACTGAGGGTGGCGTTTTCTTATCTCGGTTAAGCCGAACAGCGAAATAATCTCTTCCGCATACTCGTCTGAAACAGCGCCGAATGCGATTTCCCTCTCTACCGTAGGCATAAAAAGCTGATAGTCGGGGTTTTGATAGACCACGCCCACGCACTTGAACCAAGCCTTATTGCGCTTTTGCATACCGAATTTTTTGTCTATGAACTGCTCTATCGTACCGCCCGTGGGTTTATTCAGCCGAGCCAGCGTCCTTAAAAGAGTAGTTTTGCCACAACCGTTCTCCCCTAACAGCAACAGCCGTTCGCCCTCGTATATCTCTAAGTTTACGTCCTTTAAGATTTCACGCTTTTTTATGGAAAAGGCTAAGTTTTTTACGTCGAAAAGTTTATCGCCTTTTGCGTGAGCGACCGAATCGTCTTCAATCGCCACCGCCTGCGAACGCAGATATTCACGCTTATCCTCCACCTTAGTAACCTTACCCGCACGGATATTCCACACGCCGTCCACATACGGCAAAACCATATCCAACCTGTGTTCCACAACCAAAACGGCGTAGCCCGCCTTTGCAAGCGAGCGCAGAGTGTTCATAAGATATGCCGCTCCCTCGCAGTCGAGGTTGGCGAGAGGCTCGTCCAAAACTAAAATTTTCTGCCCCGTGGCGAGCGTCGACGCTGTGATAAGCCTCTGTTTTTGTCCGCCCGAAAGCGAACGTGTCTTCCACCCCTTTTCCAACTTCATCATCTTGCAGACGAGCTCCGCCTGCCTTTGTATCTTTTCGGGCGGGAAGGCGAAGTTTTCACACCCGAAAGCTACCTCGTCCTCGACGATTTTATGGACGATTTGACTGTCAGCGTTCTGCAAGACAACGCCGACTTTACGGCATATTTGCGAGATTTTCTGCCCCTTAACATTCTCTCCGTCTATTAAAACGTCACCGCTGACCGTCCCCGTAACGATATTGGGAATGATGCCCGAAACAAGGGATAAAAGCGTACTCTTCCCCTCGCCCGAAAGCCCCGACAAAAGCGTTACTTCGCCGTAATTTACTTCAAAGCATACGTTATCTAATACCTTTACCGAATAGCCTTCGTAACAAAACGATACGCCGTTTAATTGTATAGCCTTCATAATACCACCGCCAAAACGACGCCTGCAATCAGCCCTACAAGAAAGAGTGCGTCAAACGCATTAATATATTCTTTTTTATAGACCGTGTATTTAGCTTTACCGAGAGTAAAGCCCCTCGTCTCTATTGAAAGGGAAAGCGTGTCCGAAATATCCGCAAGGCGGGTTACGAGCGGCACGAGAAAGGCACGGTAAAAGATTTTAGGGCTAAATAAACTGCCTGCTCCACGGGTCTTCATAGCCTCTCTTACACGCCCTATTTCAGCCTTTAAAACGGGAACGAACGACATAGTTACAAGCATACCTAACGTAATTGCTCGGGGAGTGTGCAACTGCGATAAGTTCCTCGTCATTGAAACGGGCTGAACGCTTATTCCTACAATCAGCGCAAGAAACACCGCACCGAAACGGTTAGCCATTGCAATAGCCGCCTCCGCACTTTTGCCCGACGAGAAATAGGCAATCAGAGCAAACGCACCGCCGAATACTATAAACGCAGGCAAAGCCTTTAACGCCTGTTTATAACAGCCGAAGATAATAAGCCAGACAAAAGCCCCTAAAAGAAAGTAAGAGCACTCGACCGTCCTTGCCGTTACAAGTCCGAAGATTAAAATTAAAAACGCCGAGGCAAGGGCAAACAGCGGATACAAATGGTCTTTTGTTCTAAAAAGACTCACTTTAATTTCCCTGCCTTTTTAAGTTCACGGGCGATAATCATTCCCACGAGCGAGCCGACAAAACATAACGCAACTACGGCAATGGTTATTCCGATAACCACTCCTGCGTTGCCGCCGCCGATAAACATAGACACCGCCGCCTTCTCACTGCCCGACACGGTGTAGAAAAGGTTGTAATACATATACAAGAAGGGAATGGTAAGCGGCATATACAGCGTCCCCGCAAACACGCACGCCCAGTCGTTTTTATAGCCCCTAAATATCAATAAAGTAAGCGCTTCCGCAACGAGAGCGCATGCGATTAAAAGCACCATAGGCGGGAACATAAAAACTAAAAAAATCGAAATGAACACCGACTGCAATAGGAGCGCACCGGGCTTTTTGACCTTCATCATTCCTATTACGGGGAACAGCGAAAACTGTAGACCCAACCCAAGCTGAATAATGCCGAACAGCGGCACGTTGACGAGCAGGGGCATTATTGCGCCCGTAACCAAAGTACACGCCGTGATGATTGCAAGAAATACGATATCCTTAATTTTGTACTTTTTAAAGATTTTGTTTTCATCTTCGGTCTGAGTACATTCTGCCGTCTGCGCCTCTTCTTTTACCGTAACGGGCGTAGACTGCTCTTCTATGCAGTTTTCCGAGCTTTGAATAAGCTCCTCTATAGCAAGCTCTTGCTGTGATAACTTATTATCTTCCATTACGCCTTAACCTCCATCATTCTACCGTTTTCAACCCTGTATATCCTGTCTGCAATCGCCATAGTGCTCTCCCTATGCGATACTAAAATTATACTCTTTTTACTCTTCTGTTCCTTTAACGCCTTTAAGATTATACCCTCGTTAATACTGTCCACATTGCTCGTAGGCTCGTCTAAAAGGATAAGCTCACTCCCCTTTAAAAAGGCTCGGGCAAGACCTATTCTCTGCTTTTCACCTGCGGAAAGGTTGTCTCCCATTGCACCCGTCTGCGTCTTATAGCCCTCGGGCAGGCTCATAATAAAATCGTGTACCGAGGCGAGGCGGCAGGCGTTTTCCAACTCCTCCTGCGTGGCGTCGGGCTTGGATATGCGCAGATTGTCCTCTATACTCTCGTCGAAGAGATAGGTGCTTTGACTAACCATCGTTACGTTGTCTAAAAGATTGTCGGTATTTACATTATCAATATCTATCCCGTTATAAGCTATCGTGCCCTCACCCTTTTGCCAAAAGCGCAGAAGAAGTTTTAAAAAGGTTGATTTGCCGCAACCGCTCTCGCCGACAATGCCTATTATTTCGCCCTTTTCGGCGTGCATCTTTATATCATTCAAAACTTGCGTCTGCCCGTCGTAGGAGAAAGATAAATCGTTTACTTTTAAGTTTTCATAATCAATGCTCGTACCGTTTTCAACGGGCGTTACGGCAGGTTTTTCCGCAAGTAAATTAAGCACTCTGTCGCCGCTTGCAAAGGTCTGCGTTAAATTCCCTGGCAGAGCGGAAATTGCGATAACGGGACCGAACGAGCCGAACACCGCTACGATGCCTATAATCATTTTACCGACCGTCAATAAGTTACAATTTACAAGCACTATGCCCACGGCAAGCGCCGCTATTATAAACAGCGAAACGGTGAGCTCGGTCGCCGCACTCGCCTTGGTGGTTTCGTGTTTCATACGCTTCGTCTCTTTTAAAAGGCTGTCGCTTCGTTCGTTTACCTGAGCTTTTCTCTCCTCGCCTGCGTTGTTCAAAACTATAACCTTAATACCCTTTATGCTGTCTAAGAAATAGGCGTTGAACGAAGAGAACTCCGCACGGTATTTAACGCCGCTTTCCTTGAGTTTATTTGAAGAGACGAGCGGCACGATTATTCCGATTGTAAGATAGCCGACGAGAGCTACTAAGGCGAGATACCAACTTGAAACGAACCCCACGAAAAGGAACACGGCGGTCGATACTAAAACCGCTATGCATATAGGGGAAATCGTATGGGCGTAGAACACTTCGAGCGTTTCGATATCGCTCGTTATCATTGCGATTATACTACCCTTTTGCTTGCTTTCGAGTTTTGCAGGGCAGAGCGTGCGCAACGCCCCGAAAATTTTATCTCGCAAGAGGGCGAGAAGGCGAAAAGCGATGTAATGATTAGAATACTGCTCGAAATATCTTAGTAGACCCCTTAACACGCCGCAACCTACCGCAAGCCCTATTATCCAACCGTAGGAAAGGGCAACCGCCTCCCCCAAAGCTTTGGCGACGCCGACCGCACCGAATACGGTCACACCCATAGCGCATATAAAGCCCAAACTTCCGTTTATGACAGCCAAAATCATTACATAGGAGAGAGAACCTAAAAGAAGAATTAGGCTTGCCATTATCTTAGCGCCGCTTCTGCGTAAGTTTTGCTTTTTCATAATGCGTATCCCTCCTCTAATTCTTTCTGCGTTGTAAACAACGTTTGGTATCCGAGCTTATCGCTCATAAGTGTTTCGTGAGTACCGCTCTCCTTGACTTCGCCGTCCTCCATAAAGTAAATTTTATCGGCAGGGACGACGTTTGCAAGGCGGTGGGATATTACTATAACGCTCTTATCCTTCGACAGCGCCTTGATATTTTCCATAATTATCTTTTCGCTCTCCACGTCGATATTGCTTGTCGCCTCGTCGAAGACATAGATATCCTTGTCGGCGACGAGGTTTACGGCTAAGGCAAGGCGCTGTTTCTGCCCGCCCGAAACGTTGTTGGCGTCCTCTGTGATAACTTTATCCAGACCGCCGTTTTCACGGATAAACCGCTCAAGGTTGACCGCTCTAAGCGCAGAATAGATGTCCTCGTCGCTCGCCCTCTTATTTGCAAGCATAAAGTTATCACGCACGGTTGCGTTGAATATATAGGTGTTGTAACTCACCGCTGAAAGGCGGGAATAGTAACTCTCTCGGGAGAGATTTTCAAGTTGTTTGCCCCCTACCGTTATACTCCCCGATTTAGGGCGGAACGCACCGACGAGCATATTAACGACCGTACTTTTGCCGCAACCGCTTTCACCGACGATTGCCGTCATTCCCTTTTCGGGGAAAGTCATACTAACGCTCTTTAATACTTCCCTCTTACCGTCGTAGGAAAAGGTCACTTCGTTTAGGCGTATATCCGTGCGCTCAACCGCCTCTTCTCCCCAAACGGGGTCGGGCAAATCGAGAAGAGAAATAATCTTCTTGCCTGCGCTTGCGCCGTTCATAGCGACGTGGAACGCCGAACCGAACGCACGAAGCGGCAGGAAAAACTCTACCGCTACGAGAATTAAAAAGAGTGCGGCAACGGGGTTTAGACCCCAAAACATAACGCCGCAAATCGAAAGGGCGACGCCTGCGCCAGCTCCGCCGTAGGCAACCAAGTCCATAATGGTAGTGCTTGCAAGTTGCATAACGAGCACCTTCATCGTGATTTTGCGGAACTCCTCCGAGCTTTGGTTCATCTTTTCGTGCCGAGCCTCGTCCGCCTTGAAAATCTTTAATTCCTTTAAGCCCTGTACGCAATCTAAAAATTTATCGCCCATAGAGGTGTACTTGCCCCAATATTTTGCGAAAATCTTTTTAGCGTATTTAGATACAGCCACGATAGATACGGGGATAAGGGGTACGCACGCAAGCAGAACGAGAGCAACCCGCCAATCTATCCATACCGTTATGCAAAATAAAATGACGGGCGCAAGCATTGCGTAAAAGAACTGCGGAAGATAACTCGAATAGTATAAATCGAGTTGCTCCACCCCCTCCATAGACACCTGCGTAAGCCCCGCCATACTCATTCCGTCGGTAGAGCGTACGCCGAGCTTTACTATCTTGTTATAGACCTGCTCACGCAAATTTTTTTTAACCTTTCTGCCGAGAATATCCTTCATATCGCCGACGAGGCGGGTAGAAAGATACCTTACCGCAAGGCAACAAACCGCCGTGACGGCGGGATAGAGGTAATTCAACGCCTCCGCACCAGAAATCGCCAACGATACCGCCCAGCAGATGCTTGCCGTAATTCCCACGCCCGCAAACAGCCCCAAAACCTGCAACGCCACGGTGAAAAATATATATTTTTTGTTACCGCCGATAAGGCGGAACAGCTGTTTATCTATCATTATCTTTTGCCTCTTTTTTCAAAGTCCTTTTGTATTTAATCATCTGCACGACATGAGAAATTGTGAAGAACGGGTGAGTGAAGAGCATACGAGGTCCCGAATACTTCATAACCGCTTTTATCTTTTCCCGCATATCGGGCTTGTAACAGTGTATCTTGCAAAACGAGCAGAATTTTTTGTCCTCCTTGAACGGACATTTGTCAAGGCGGAACAGGGCGTAATTTAAAAGCTCTTCACACTCTGCGCATACCACTTTCCCCTTCGTCCCGTGCTTGCCGTGACAATATTTTTTTATCATTACGGGGATTAGCTTTTTCTCTTTCCTCCAAGCTTTTAACTTCTTATCTTCTCTGCTCATACCTTACCGCCGTACTTAATATTTACTGCGTTAGCAATAACTAACACCAACTCATAAAAAAATGACAATCGTTAGCGTTTGCTAACATTCGCCATAAAAAAACGGAGTTAATTACTAACTCCGCTGATTATTGTAACAAAAAGACTATATAATGTCAATTTATTTAATTAGAAAATTTAACCAAGGTTAAGTTTTTTTAATTTAACACCGTTTGTGTAAAATATTTTCAGTCTTTCCAGACGGACTGCGCTATTTGCTTAACCAGCTCAAGCTTTGCCCACTGCTCTTCCTCCGTCAGTTTGTTGCCTATTTCGCAGGAGGCAAAGCCGCACTGAGGGCTTAAGCAGAGGTTATCCAAGGGTACAAATTTTGAAGCCTCGTAAATCCTCGATATGATTTTGTCCCTATCTTCAAGTTCGGGGCGTTTGGTCGTTATCAATCCTAAAACAACCTTTTTATCTTCGGGAACGAACTTTAACGGCTCGAAACCGCCCGAACGTTCGTCGTCGTATTCAAGATAGTATGCGCTTACGTTTTCTCTGCCGAAGAGCAAGGGGGCGATTTTGCCGTAGCCGCCACGGCTCGCCCAAGTGGAATGATAGTTGCCACGGCAAACGTGAGTCGTAACGGTCAAATCGTCGGGCTTACCCTCTATGGCGAGATTGTTTACGTCCAATAACAGCCTTTCGATTTCTTCAAGTCCCTTTTCGTCGGTATCGAGAACCAAAGTCGCAGACGGGTCGACGCATAATCCCCAGGTGCAATCGTCAAACTGAATATTGCGGCAACCCTCGTCGTACAGCTGTTTTATGACCTTGCGATAACCTGCCGCTATATCCTCCGCAAGTTTTTCAGCGTCGGGATAAAATTTGACGGTGTTGACCTTGTTGGCAGGGAACAGCATCTGTTCAAGAAATTGTGCGGGGGCAGGCATAGTCTGCTTTGCTACGGTGTTTTCGTCCTCTAACGCCTTAACGAACTTATAATGCGCTACGAACGGGTGATTTTCCACGGAAATTTTATCGGTGAGGTAGGTATCGTCAATCAAAGCCGCCTCGCCGTGAAAGGGAATGCCCGTCAGCGTCCTTTTATGCCCTACGCCGGTAAATCCCCACATAAAATCGAGATGCCACGTTGCACGGCGGAACTCGCCGTCGCAGATGACCTTATACCCTGCCGCCT
The DNA here is from genome assembly GCA_051887755.1 of Candidatus Coproplasma sp. Taxonomy (GTDB): domain Bacteria; phylum Bacillota; class Clostridia; order Christensenellales; family Borkfalkiaceae; genus Coproplasma. The sequence goes on along the minus strand of JBJFAF010000044.1, from coordinate 1,065 downwards.
TTTGTTTAGCTACCAAATCGACAATCGCCTTGTCCTCTGCCGCAGTCAATTCTTCTCTGCTTATTTTGCCTTGCGAAAAATCTTTTCTTGCTTTCTTTAATTCTTCAGGGCGGAGAAAGCTGCCGACGTAATCATACCTGAACGGTACATGTTTTATATCCATAATTAAACTCCTTTTAACGTTTTCTATATCATAACACATAAAAGGAGTTATAGGGTAATACTTGTTTTTTATCTATATTGATAACTTTTAGTTATATATCCAAACGAGATATATATTCCTTAAGATGTTCTATATATCTTTCCCCGAGTTTACTTATACCCCTGCTGTTTGCCGTAACGTAACCTATTTCCATACGCTCGTCGCTCTCTAAGGGAACGGATACTATTTCCCGTCCGTTCAAATCGGCGCTCAACACTCCCGAACATATCGTATAACCGTTCATACCTATCAAAAGGTTGAAAAGCGTTGCCCTGTCGGTTACGACTACGCTCTTATCGCTCTGCTCGGTGCTGTGCAGCTCTTCCGAATAATAGAAAGAATTGCTTACGCCCTGCTCGTAGGTAAGGCGGGGATAGTCCTTTAAATCTTCCAGCGTGACCTTATCTTTCTTAGCTAAGGGATTTTTTCTCCCGACGAAAACGTGAGGCTTTGCCGTAAACAGAGAGGTAAAACGCACATCTGCGTTCTGCATTATGCGCATTAAAATTTCACGATTGAATTGACTGAGATATATTATTCCCAATTCGCTTCTTGCCGTTCGCACGTCCTCTATAATGTCGTTGGTTCGTGTCTCACGCAGGGTGAATTCGTATTTGTTGTCCTTATACTCTTTTATAAACGCAACGAACGCATTGACGACGAAGGCATAATGTTGCGCTGAAACGGAAAATACCCGGCGAACGGGCTTACCCTGTTTATACTGTCGTTCCAACAAATCCGCCTGGTCCGTAACTTGTCTGGCGTATGAAAGAAATTTTACGCCGTCCTCGGTGAGCGTAACTCCCCTACTGTTGCGGTGAAAAATGGTTATACCCATCTCCTGCTCAAGCTCTGAAACGGAT
>JBJFAF010000043.1:0-4660 GCA_051887755.1 Candidatus Coproplasma sp. | reverse complement strand
AAAGTAGACGAGGCGGTAAATAGCGACAATGCAGAGCTTAAGATTAACGTTGCTCAAAACGCAGAAGTTCAGCAGGTTGAATTAAAGGCAAAGGCGCAAGTTGAAGTCAGCGGACGCATTGAAAACGTCGTTGCCGACGGCAATGCGCAGAACGCAAAGGTAGACCTTAAGGAAACCGCAAGCGTTTCACAGGTTGTCGTTAAGTCCGAAGGCATAACCGTGGCGTCAACCGCAACGTCGGACATTAAAGTCGTCGTTGCAGAAAGCGTTCAGTCTATTATTACTGACGTTGCCTACGAAACCGCTACCGAGCAGGAGCTTGAACAAATTCTCGAACATAAACACATCTACGTCGTGGATTCCACCGTTGCGGCAACCTGTACCGAAGACGGTAAGAAGATATACAAGTGTATAGACTGTGACGACAGCTATGAAGAGGCTATAAGCGCACTCGAACACAGCTATGCATACAAAGTAGTTAAGCAGCCCACTTCAACTGAAAAGGGCATAGGACTATACACCTGTACTCGTTGCGGCAATACTAAACAAGTAGAAATCGACAACGTAACTTCCTTTACAGTGGAAGGCGTTAACTATCTCTTCTCGCTCATTCCCGACGGCGTATACAATATCTCTGCCGACACGGCTGATTTATTCACGTTCACAGTCGGTGATGATAAAGTTGAAATTTCCGAGCTCAACGGCGTAATCAAGGTTGTAAACGGCGACGTAAAGGGTACGCTTAAATTTAATGCGGAATTTAATAGCATTGTTATCAGTCATACAGGTACTTATGATACTACCAGAAAGATTGCCGTAACCTGCGTTATCGATAACGACAGCATAGCTTGCAAGGCTTTAACGCTTCAGGAAGACGGACGCGGACGCTACGAAGTTGACGGCGGCGACATGCTCGTATCAATCAGCGGACTTGTTAAGAATGCCGTTATGACGGCTTGCGGCTTTGATATAGACGAAATAGGCGATATAATCAACGAATATCTTCCCTTCTTCGGCGAACCCGACGAGGAAGACGCAAACACAATCATTGATACGATTAAATCAGTTGCAGTTATTTTGCCCGAAATTGAATTCTTTACCGAAACTAAAGATAACGACGGCAACACCGTCTATACGTTAGATGTCGAAGGGCTTAAAAAGTATGTTGACGACCTTGGCAAAAAGACCCCCGAAACGATTATAAACGAAACCTTAGGCGAAGGCACTTACGCTATTGCATACGCCTTCTTAAAGAACATTCCCGATATGACGGTTGGTCAAGTCAACACCTTTATTGACGTAATAGCAGGCAGCGTAGGTTTAGGCGACGGTCAGCTCGTCGAGTTGTTACAAACCGTTTTGAACAACGTAGCAGGTGAAGGAGCCAAAGTAATCGACATTAAGGCTTTAATCGAGCAGTACAAAGATTACAACGTAATGGAAGCAGCTGTTCTCATTATGAACAACGTTCAGTTGCCCGATAATAAGCCTAATACGCCTTCCGACACTCCTGACGGCAGTAGTCCCATAGAAGGTGATATTATTCAGCCCTATGCGCTTACGGTCGACGACGAGACCAAGCAAGCGGCGGCGGCACTTAAAGAGCAGTATCTCGCTACTCTTACTTATATCAACGATTTGGCGACCAAGTCTTCCCTTGCCGAAGCGTTAGCGGTATTTGATTTCGAATACGCTAATATCGGAGCAATGATAGATTACGCAAAGAGCCTTGTATCTTTGGAATATACGGTAGACGCATCTAACGCAGTAATCGCTTACTCGTTCAGCTTTATGATGGACGAAGCAACTTGCGTAAGCGTAGTTAAGACGGTTGAAGACGTCGTTCCCAACATAAACGTAAGCCTGATGGGCGTGGTTGCAAGCGTTACGGGTACGTCAGAAGGCATAGAAGCTACGCTCAATGCGTTCGGCTTTACTTTAGAAGCGCTGATTAGCGAAACTGCAAACAACGGCGTTAAGGTTGAAGTATCCCTTCCTATGGGAGACGCAACTACTGAAGAAACTTCAACTTCTCTTGCCGACTTAATTTTAGTTATCGACCCCACCGATTACGGCGCTAAGATTAGCGTAAACGGCAAGGTTGCGGAAAGTCTTCTTGGAAATTACCAACCCGATATAAAGAGCCTTGCTACGGATACCGACGGCGAAGCCGACGAAACAAACGATATTGTATTCGGCGGAACGTTCAAGGTTGAAAAGAACAACGGTGCGGAGTTGGATAGCGATTTAATCGCTGACAGCGAGAAACTTCAGTCGGCGTTCTATCATATGAACGCTACAATCGGTGCGAGCGATTATTACGGCAGAGCCAAGATTGAGTATAAGAGCGACGAAAGCGGCGAATACTATATAGTTACCAACACCCGTCACATAAATGAGCAAGGCATTTCTTATAATGATAACGGCGTAAGCTACTACTTCGGTTACGTTACTGAGGTGGTCAATACCGCTCGCATAGGAGCAGTTAACGGTTTGCCTCAGTTTATTATTACTACTGCGGAAGATTGCGGCGACTGGGTACAGCTTTCCATAATATGCTCGGCTAAAGGTAACACGGTGAGCAAAACGGCGTTTGGCTTGTTCGTAATCAACGACGACGGCACTTACACCTTAATAACTCAAGCGGCAGGCACTGATATTGTTATCGAAGAGCAAGAAAACGTTCCCGTAACGATAAACACCTACGGCTACTACAATTTAAAGACGGGCGAAACTTCGTCTGAATCTCATCATAAGTATACGACTACGGCAAAATTAGTCGACGGCGCAACCAATTGTGAAGAAGGCTTGATAGTAACGGATACCTGTTCCGAATGTGACTATACGAGAACTTACGTTTATTATGACCATTATTGTAAGTACGAAGTGACGCCCTTAAAGACGCAGTGCGGTGACAACAGCTATCTCACGGTTAGAACTTGCTTAGGTTGCGGCTTACAAGACGTAAATTGCAGCTATTACGAGCACTATAATATGTCGAAGCAGTGGTATGATATTTTAACCGCAGAAGAGTACGAAAACTGCGTTGCACAGTACGTTGAGCAAGGTCTTAGTCGTGAAGATGCGATTAAAGAGTTAGCAAATAACTATATCTCTGTAAACGATTTACCTGCAGAGCTTGACGTTAAAGGCTTCTATCACGGCATCGCAATTAAGGAGCACTGCGCTATCTGCGGACTCAACGTGACTGAGTACTACTATTACACCAACACCACCGAAGACGGTTGCCTTGTGCACGACGCATACCTTTGCGAATATAAGGGCAACGAGATGTTTGAAAGCTTTACTAAGCTCGCTCAAGCTGCCGAGATAGGTCATCATATCAGCGATTCGAAAGAAATAGAGATTACCGACGTCGCTGCAACGACGGCTGAGCTTAACGCCATCGTCGGCAAGCTTCCCTTCACCCCTACGGAAATCACGGCGTACGAATTCCCTTGCATGGGTTGTGGGCACGTCCAAACGAAAATATACGACTTAACATATACGGACATTACGACGGGATACTGTGACGATATCTCTCTTACTATCTACTATAACGATGATGGCGAAGTGTCAACTTGGTCTTACGAAGGTGAATTAAGCACGATTTCAAATATTACGGCGCTGTTTGAAGAGTTCCCCGAAGGGTTAGAGCCTATGGCAACCCCTGCAAGCGGATATGCCCGTATTAATAAATCTAATAATTATACTTCGTACAATATTACGCTTTACAGCGGTACGGGTAACACGCAGGAAGTATACTATTCCGTATATGGCAACTATGGTGATATTACCGTATATTATAAAGTAGCCGGTGTTTGTGAAGGCACGAAATATCTTTATGAAAGACACAACGGCGAATGGGGCGAGCCTGAAATAAGCACGGTTTATTCTCACAGTTATGACACTACGAAAAAACTTTTAGGTATCTGCTCGGAAGACGGCTACGTTTGGACTCAAAAATGTAGCATATGCGGCTATGAAGATGAATATACAAGTTCAATTTATTATTACCATAACGAAAATTATACTTCCGTGACGGACGTTGATATAAACAACGACGCACTTTTAAGAAACAAGCTGCCCGGTCTTTCGGCAAAGGTTTCGTACGACTGGAGATGCCGTGAAGATAACGTAGTCGGTAACTGCATCTTAACGCTCACCGATAACTGGACCTTAACCAGCGACGTTTACTTCAAGGCAGAAGGTTTGACTATCGACCTTAACGGCTACACAATCGACTTGAACGGTTACAACCTTGCGCTGTACAGCTACGACGGAGAGCAGCTCATCTTAACCGACAGTACCTACGATACTGCCGACCCCGATTCCGTGACTAACGGAATTATCGATAGTGCGGAAGAAGATAGCAAGGGCGTACTCGTATTGTTCACGTATACCGGCAATATTACCATTGGCACTATAGCTATTGATACGGACTACGTATTATCCGACAAAGACGACCGCTATACGATTGACGAAACGGTTAGCGAAGATGGTACGTTTACTCAAGCACAAAGGGATGCGTTAGTCGAGCTTTTATATCAAAGTGCGCCTGTACTTCCCGAAATGGAAGAGATATACGCTTAAACAAATAGCTTAAGCTAAAACCTAAAACAGGGTATACGCCCCGCCTTTCGGCGGGGCGTATCTGTCT
>JBJFAF010000042.1:0-4829 GCA_051887755.1 Candidatus Coproplasma sp. | reverse complement strand
ATCCTGTTCTTTATACAGGCGTAAGCGAACGGCGCAAAACTACCATCGCCGCTGTACGCCGTAATAGCCGAATACAGACCACACATTCCCTCTTGAACCAAATCCTCGGTATCGCAGTCGGATAAAAAATAACCTCTTGCTATGGAGAGAACCTTGTTTTTATACCTGTTTAATATTTCCTCGCAGGCATTGCCGTCGCCACTTCGGAATTCGGCGATAAGTTGTTCGTCCGTGAGTTTAGTCTCTGACATTTATTAAAGCCTTCTTCTAAGCACTTCGTATGCCGCAACGCCCAAAGCGACGGATGCGTTAAGCGAATTAACCTTTCCGCATACGGGAAGAGCGACGACGAAATCGCACTTTTCCCTCGTAAGCTCTTTAACGCCGCTATCCTCGCCGCCGATAACAAGCGCAACGTTGCCCGTTAAATCTGCCGAATAGATATCCGTACCGTCCGCCTCTAACGCATACAGCCAGTAACCCTTCTTCTTCAATTCGTCTACGGCACGGTTTATGGAGTTGACCTTAGCCACCTTGACGTGGTTTGCCGCACCTGCCGAAATGCGGATAACCGCCTCGGTTACGGATGCAGAATTCGTAGACTGAATAACTACGCCGTCTGCTCCGACGACCTCCGCAACCCTTATGATTGCGCCTAAATTATGCACGTCCTCTATGCAATCGCACAAAATCACAAACCCGCCTTTTTCGCCTTTAGCGGCGATAATTTCGTCCAACGAGCTGTATTTATACTCGGTTGAAAAGGCGATACAGCCCTGATGTTTGCCCGTAACGCTCTCCTTATCGAGCACTCGTTTATCAACGAACTGTACCCTTATTCCCTTAGCCCTCGCCTCTGAAAAGACCTTGTTTAATGAGCCTTGAGGGTTCTTTTCTATTAAAAGTTTGTCTACCGTCTTATCGGTTTTCAATAGCTCTAAAACGGCGTTTCTGCCTTCAGTTTTCATCTTTGTCACCGCCTAATAATTGCGTTATTCTTTCCGACCTGCCGCACAGATACAAAAAGCCCAAAACTGCCTCGAACCCCGTCGAACGGTTATAGTCGGTTACGGATGCGCTTTTACTGCGGGTGGTCTTTTTGGCGTTCCTGCCCCTGTGATAGATTTCCTCTTCTTCCTCGGTAAAAAGGCTCTCCACCCTCTTCAAAAGCTCGCTCTGTCCTACAGCCGAAACCTTTTTTGAAGTGCGATTTTGCAATTCGATAAGCTTTGCGTCGCACGCAAGGACTTCGCCTTCACGCACGAACAGCGAATAAACCGCATCGCCGACAAAAGCGAGCGTTACGGGACTTATTTGCTTTGCTTTTTCCGCACTGATAGCTTTAAAAAATTCCGACACGAATCTACCGCCAACCGTAAATTTACCCTGCGCAACGCCGTTTAAATAAGGTTTTTATTCTGCTTTTATCACAGCGTGTTTTTTGCGCAAAACAGTACCTGTTTATACTGATTTATTATACCACTATAGCATAAAAAAAGCAACAAAACAGTAGTATATAGCGTGAAAACCTTGTTTATAAAAAAAAGTTTTATTATTGCAATCTCGCTTATTATCTGTTGCGGCGTCTGCCTTGGCGTACTCGTCGGTTTTACCGCAAAGCAAGCCTCTAAAATAAACCCTAATATGCCGACGGTTGTTATCGACGCAGGTCACGGAGGAATTGACAACGGCGTACAGGGCGTCGTTTCAGGTACGGACGAGGCGGATATTAACCTCGCAATCTCAAAACTCGTAAGGGGCAATTTTATTAACGCAGGTTTTAACTGCGTAATGACTCGCACTACCGAGGCTGGGCTTTACGGCACGACCGAAAAGGGCTTTAAGGCGAGGGATATGCAAAAACGCAGACAGATAATTCAGGAATGTAACGCAGACCTCGTAATATCTATTCATCAAAATTACTGCCCGTTGCCTTCAAAGCGAGGCGGCACGGTTTTCTTTGATAAAAACAGCGAAACGAGTTGTGCGCTTGCCCAAAAAATTCAGCAGGAATTAAACAACCTGCCGCAGAGCGTAAAGGCAAACGAGGCGTTATATGGCGATTACTTTATGCTTAAATGCACTGAAAGCCCGTCGGTTATAGTTGAATGCGGTTTTCTGTCCAACGCAGAGGAAGATAAGCTTTTAAACACCTCTCAATACCAAAAAACAGTTGCATACGCAATCTTCAAAGGCACGGTCGAGTACTTATCTACGGTAAATTAAATGCTTTTATAATTAAAAACCACCGACTTTCCGTCGGTGGTTTTGTATTGCCTGTATTTCAATTTAATAGCCGCATTTATTTACGCCATCTTTTCCAAAAGCTTGAAGTCTACGCCCTTTTCGCCGATTTTGATAATCTCCACCTTTACGGTATCGCCGATACCAAGAACGTCGTCGACCTTGTTTACTCTCTTGTTGGAAAGCTTGGAAATGTGAATGAAACCCGTCTTACCAGGAGCAAATTCGACTACTGCGCCCTTATCGCTGAAGATTTTGGTTACTGAACCGATGAACATATCGCCGACTTCAGGCTCGTGAGCAATCGAAAGAACGATTGACTTTGCCTTTTCCGCATTTTCGATAGGACCTACGCAAGAAATGTAACCTCTGCCCGAATCGTCCTCGTTGAATTCAATCTGGGTCTGGGTTTCTTCCATAATCTTCTTGATTACGCAGCCCTGCTTACCTATGACGTCGCCGATTTTATCGGGATTGATTTCAAAACTGATAATCTTGGGAGCGTAGTCGGAGAGCTTAGGAGCAATCTCGGGCACGCACTCGAGCATCTTGTTCAAAATGAATTGTCTGCCCTCGTTTGCCTGTTCGATTGCGGTGTGCATAATCTCTTCGGAAATACCCTTAATCTTGATATCCATCTGGATAGCGGTGATACCGTTGACGGTACCTGCTACCTTAAAGTCCATATCGCCGAGGAAATCCTCTAAGCCCTGAATATCCGTCATTACTCGGAATTCACCCGTTTCCTGATTTTTAATCAAGCCCATAGCCACGCCTGCGACGGGCGCTTTGATGGGAACGCCTGCGTCCATCAACGCCATAGTCGAACCGCAGACTGACGCCATAGAGCTGGAACCGTTGGACGATAAGATATCGTTTACCACCCTTATTGCGTAAGGGAACTCGTCTTCGGAGGGAATTACGGGAACCAACGCCCTTTCTGCAAGTGCGCCGTGACCGATTTCACGCCTGCCGGGGGAACGTATTGCCTTTGCCTCGCCCGTGCAATAGCCGGGGAAATTGTACTGGTGCATATACCTCTTGTACGTTTCCTCGTCCAAGCCCTCGAGCTTTTGCGCTTCGCCGAGCATTGCCAAGGTACAAGTGGTCATAGTCTGGGTCTGCCCTCTGGTGAATACGGCAGAACCGTGAGCACGGGGAAGAACGTGGCGTTCGCACCAAATGGGACGCACGTCCTTTAAGCCTCTGCCGTCGGGGCGGATACCCTTATCGAATATCTTTGCACGAACCTTTTCCTTGGTAAGGTAGTAAAGGCTGTCGCCAACTTCTCTCTTGTTATCGGGATAGATTTCAGCAAAGTGCTCCTGCACTTCCTTTTCAACCTGAGCCTGACGGGTTTCCCTCTCCTTCCTGTCGAAGGTATCGATAGCCCATTCAACCTTTTCGGACGCATATGCACGGACTTCCTTATCGAGCTCTTCGGGAACGTGATAGAGTTCCATATCCAACTTCTTCTTGCCGACTGCGGGTACGATTACTTCGGAAATGTATGCGCAAATCTTCTTAATCTCTTCGTGACCGAACATAATTGCACCGACCATTTGGTCGTTGGTTACTTCGTTTGCGCCAGCCTCAATCATCAATATTGCGTCCTTAGTGCCTGCAAGGTTAAGGTGAATATCGCTCTTCTCACGCTGAGCAAGGTCGGGGTTGATAACGTACTCACCGTCCACCATACCTACGACGACGGAGCCCGTAGGTCCGTCCCAAGGAATGTCGGAAATTGCGATTGCAACTGAAGAACCTATCATTGCGAGGGGTTCGGGGGATACGTCGGGTTCAACCGAGATAGCCTGTGCAATAACAACTACGTCGTTGTAAAGTCCCTTAGGGAAAAGGGGACGAAGAGGTCTGTCGATAAGACGTGAGGTTAAGATTGCCTTATCGCTTGCCCTGCCCTCACGCTTTTTAAAGCCGCCGGGAATTTTGCCTACGGCGTACATTTTTTCTTCGTAGTCAACCTGCAGGGGGAAGAAATCCATTCCCTCTCTGGGTGTAGCCGACATACAAACGGATACAAGCACGGCGGTATCGCCGCAACGAACGACGCATGCGCCGTTAGCCTGTTCTGCATACTTACCCGTTTCGATAGTTACTTCCCTACCGCCGACGGTGAGGGAAAACTGTCTGTAATTTTCTGCGTTTGCCATTGTTTTAATTTTACTCTCCTTACTTTCTTACAATATCGTTCGTGCCGATTGCACGGTTAAAAATAGATTGCACTTATAAAATAGAAAAAAAGGCGCACAAAGCTTATAAATTGCCTGCCCGCCCTTTTTTAATTACTTTCTCAAACCGAGAGCAGCGACTATCGCACGATATCTTTCGATATCTTTTTCCTTGAGATAGTCCAAAAGACCTCTGCGGCGACCAACCATTTTCAAAAGACCACGCCTTGAGTGGTTGTCGTGAATGTGAGTCTTAAGATGCTCGTTAAGGTGATTGATTCTTTCGGTCAAAAGTGCTATCTGCACTTCGGGTGAACCGGTGTCACCTTCCTTAGTTGCGTATTTTGCAATGATTTCCTGCTTGTCCATTTTAATTTATCCTCCATATGGAACTTA
>JBJFAF010000041.1:17302-20639 GCA_051887755.1 Candidatus Coproplasma sp. | reverse complement strand
CTACGGAACGACGAAAAAATATCAGTACAAGACGGGCGTTACGATAGATAACGGCACTGCTCAAATTACCTATTTTAAAGAGGATATATACAACAACGGAACGCTATACGCATCGTTCTTCCGCCTGACCGACGCAGTCGTAACAGGTTACAACTTCGACGCACGAGGAAATATCACGGTGTTCATCTACGACGCAGACTACGCAAGAGATTTATCCGACCCCCGTTACACCTGGCTGTTCTACACCTTTGCAGGACTAACGGGTGCGGCGGCGGTGTGCTATATAGGATTAAGAATAAAGAGTTGGAGGGTTAAAAAACTATGCTCGACGGAAAGTGCATCTTCTGCAGAATAATCAAGGGTGAAATTCCCTCGTCCAAAGTATACGAGGACGATAAAATGTACGTCTTTAAGGATATAGAGCCTAAGGCTAAGGTTCACCTTTTAGCTGTGCCAAAAACGCACTTTAAGCTCTTGGAGGAGATGGGGGAGAGCGAGGCTGATATTTTAAAATATATGCTCGCTAAAATTCCTGAAATCGCCAAGGCTAACGGCTGTGAAAACGGCTATCGGCTTTTAATCAATCAAGGCGACGACGCCGGGCAGACGGTGTTTCACTTACATATACACATACTCGGCGGAGAGAAGTTATCCGACTTTTAACGGGCGCTCTCCATATATACTTCGCATTTCGGCGTTGTGTTCCGTGCCGCCTAAGTTACTTACGCTTAAGTAAGCTCCTGTCGGCGGTTCTCGCACGCCTTGAACTGCTTGCATCTATGAAGAGATACATACCCATATAAGGTGAAAAAATTTTTATCGTCATTGCGAGCCGACTGCAAGTCGGCGTGGCAATCCCATCGGGTATGGGAGAAACGAACAAATAATTACTGCCCAAAATCAAGGTGTAAAAAATGATTTATTCTATTGAAAACGATTTTATAAAGCTTTCGGTCAATTCCGAAGGCGGCGCAATGACTTCTATTCTGTACAAGCCGACGGACAGCCAAAGGCTTTGGCAGGGCGACGAACGGTGGTGGAAGGGGCAGGACGTAGTCATCTTCCCCATAGTCGGGCATGCAGGCGCATTTATCGCAAGGGGGCAGGAGTGTCTGTTAAAGTCGCACGGGCTTATCCGCTACACTACGCTCTCAGTAAAGGAGCAGGGTAAAGACTATATAAACTTTGCCGCTCAGTCTAACGAGGCAAGCTTAGCGCAATTCCCCTACGAATGGGAGTTTGAAATAGGCTATAGGCTCGATAAAAACACGGTTAGCGTAAATTATTTCGTGCGTGCAAAAGACGGGGTTTTGCCCTTCTATCTTGGCGGTCACCCCGGTATGGTTGCGCCCGAAGGCAGGGCGGAGATTTCCTTTGAAAACGAGGAACACCCGCAAGTATATCCCCTTGAAGGCGAACCGTACCCCATAAGCAAGCTTAAGTCGCTCACCATGGACAAGGAATTTTTTGCAAGGCATAAGACCTATCAGCTCGGCAGTCTTTCAGGCGGAGCGGTGTATGCAACCACGCATGACGGCTATAGGTATACCTATAAATCGGACTGCCCTCTGTACGCATTTTGGTCTAACGAAAACGGCGGAGACTACATCTGTGTAGAGCCTTGGTGGGGCATTAACGATTTTTCAGGCGCACCTAAGGATATAACCTTAAAGCCCTTTATGAATTTCGATAGGGGGCAGGGTTCGTCTTTCGGCTATTGCCTTACCGTCGAAAAGTTGTAATTCGCCCGACCATAAATAGTTGAAACAAAAAAGCATCGCTTGGGCGGTGCTTTTTAAGTTGAACGTTTAATTACAGTTTTCAGCTATGGCGAGTGCGGCGTTTTTAACCCTTTCTTTAAGCTCGGTCGGGGCGATTACCTTGACCTTGCCGCCGTAGCTTAAGATTTTTTCGACGAGCGTTTCGTCGTCGGGCAAGGCAACCGTGGCAATCAGTGCGTTGCCCCTCGGCTCTACGTTGTCTACACCTATCAGTTCTTCCACGTCCGCAAGGGCGTCTTTTTTTATTTCAAGGGTTACGTCGGTCAGCTGTTCGGAGGAGTATTCAAAGTTAAGGGGTATATCCTCTCGTGAAATTTCTTTCTTTTCGAATTTAGCGCCCGTAAAACGTGCGAGCTTAATTCTGCCTATCTTAAAAGTCCTAAACTCCTGACGGGAGTGGCAGAAGGCGTAGACGTACCATACGTTCTGTTTAAAGATAAGAACGTGTGGGTCGATTACCCTGCGGCTGTGCTCGCCCTCCCTTGAGATGTAGTCTATATCAAGGCTTAAGCTTTCCTTAACCGCCTGTTCGCACACCCTCATCTTCTCCGAAAAACTGCCCATATCCGCCCAACTACCGCCGTCTACAATGATGTCGCCGCACACGGATAGCTCTCTTTTGTCCTCTTTTTTTCTGCTTGCAAGCTTTTCAAGGGCGGAGGTGACGTTGTCGTCGCTTATCTGTCCGCCCATCGCCTTTAACGCATTTATAACGGCGTCATATTCGCCACGAGTAAAATAGCCGGAGGGCAGGCGATATGTGTCCGAAATAAAAATTCCGCCGTATCTTCCACGCACTACGTCCACGGGTACGCCCGCCACGTTCAATTCCTCAACGTACCTATATACGCTCCTTTGAGAAATTTCAAACCTGTCGGCAATCTCCCTCGCCGTAACCTGCCGCTTTGAGGTAAGCATTATAAGCATTTTTAACATTACTTGGTATTTCATAACCCACCTGCAAATATAATAAATTAAAATTTCTTGAAAATATTTTATCATATATGACAATAACTGTCAAGATTAAGTCGTAAAATAAAGGCGTAAAAAATAAAGAGGTGGCAAGTATGAACGTATTAAACTATATAAGAAAACAGGGTGAGCGTATAAGAGATAGGCACGAAGGCGACGTATGCGTATATTTCAAGGGCGAATCTGCGCCCGTATGCCGCAGTGCGGTAGAAGTTCTTGAGGAGTTGAACAATTTGGAAGGGCTTAACGAAAGTGAGCGTGCATTTTATAGCGGTAGGCGTATAAATACTTCGAGGGCAAGGGAATTTGCCTTTTAACGATTGTTCTATACGAAATTTAGCCCTGCGTTTTTTAGCGCAGGGCTTTTAGTTGGTCGCACTACCTTGACCTGTGTTGAGTTAGTCAAGCGTAAAAGCAATTAAGAAACATCGCAGTAGTCGCACTACCTTGACCTGTGTTGAGTTAGTCAAGCGTAAAAGCAATTAAGAAACATCGCCGTAGTCGCACTACCTTGACCTGTGTTGAGTTGGTCAAGCGTAAAAGCAATTAAGAAACATCGCAGTAGTCGCACTACCTTGACCTGT
>JBJFAF010000041.1:0-17202 GCA_051887755.1 Candidatus Coproplasma sp. | reverse complement strand
TGTTGAGTTAGTCAAGCGTAAAAGCAATTAAGAAACATCGCCGTAGTCGCACTACTTGTTAATCTTTTTTTCAATGAGTGCGATTATGCCGTACATACCTCCTGCAAGTGCGCACAGGATAATCGTTGCGGTCATCACCAAATCAAGCTTGAATACCTGCCCGCCGTATACGATTAAGTACCCCAGCCCCGCACGGGAGACGATGTATTCGCCCATAATAGAACCTATCCAGGCAAGCCCGACGGCGACCTTTAAGGTGTTGATTAAAGACGGTATAGACGCAGGTATAACCAACTTTATAAGTATTGCGCCCTTGCTTGCGCCCATAGCTTTTAGCAGGGTGAGCATAGTTTTATCCACCGATAAAAAGCCCGTAAGGGTGTTCATAATGCACACGATTATGGCAACGAGTACGGTCATAAAGATTATCGCACTATACCCCGTACCTATCCATATGATGATTAACGGTCCGAGCGCAATCTTAGGCAACGAGTTTAAAACGACTATATACGGCTCAAAAATCTTTCTTACGGTATCGGATAAATACAACAGCACGGCAATCGAATAACCGAGTACGACGGCTATCGTAAACCCTACGACCGTTTCAAACAGGGTAATGCCTATATGGTAGAATAAACTTCCGTTTGAGTAAAGCTCTGCCACCGTATTAATTATCCGAGAGGGCGAGCTGGTTATAAACGGGTCGATAAGCTTAAGCTGTGCGCAAAGCTCCCACAGCCCTAAAAGAGCAATTAAAATGCCAAAGCGTGCGACGTTGATAATAACGTTTTTACGCTTTATTCCCCGTAGGTATTTCTGGTGTTCCAAAGAGTAATTTATAAGTTTTCTCATATGCGTAAACAGGTTGGTTAAATGCCAAGCTCACTTCTGAGTATTTCAAACGTGTGCGAAAATTCCTCGCACTCCCGTCTTTTTTTAGGGCTGCCTCCGCCAAAGGTAATCTTATGCTCGGCGATAACCGTTGCGGGGCGTGCGGATAGAACTATCACCTTATCGGATAGGGCTATCGCTTCGCTCATATCGTGCGTGACTAGTAGCGCCGTCTTTTGCTCGCCCTTGATAATGCCCTGCACGTCGTCGCAGACCTTTAGCCTCGTCTGGTAGTCGAGTGCGGAAAAGGGTTCGTCAAGTAGGAGAATATCGGGCTGAGCGGCAAGCGTACGAATGAGCGCAACCCTCTGGCGCATACCGCCTGAAAGCTCGGTGGGCTTTTTCTTTAAAAAGTCCTTAAGTCCGTACTTTTCGGCGAGCGTTATCGCCTTTTTGCGCATTTCGGGCGTATTGCGCTTTTTTATTTCGAGCGGAAGAAAGATATTGCTTTCCACCGTCCGCCAAGGGAACAGAGCGTCCTTTTGTAGCATATAGCCGAACTCTCTGTTGCCCCGAATAATTTCCCCGCAAGAGGGGGTCAAGAGCCCTGCCGCAAGCGAGAGTATAGTCGTCTTGCCGCAACCTGAAGGTCCTATAATCGCTACGAATTCGCCCTGCTCTATATCAAAGCTCATATTCTCCACGGCGTTGACCTCGCCGCTCTGGGAGTGATAGGTATAGCTTACGTCTTTAAAGGATAGTATCATTTATACACTTCTTCGTATATTTCGTGTGCACGTTTCGTGGTCACGAGGTCGTCAAAATTTACACGCTTAGGCAATTCCCCTGCGCTCTCCATAACGTCCTGCAATCTGTCTAATGCGCTCTCTTTCATAGCCATATCTTCAACCCAGGCGTCAATGCGCTTATAGTTCTCTATAGAGGTGGTAAGGGCGGCAACCGACGTCCCGTCGAAGTACTTAGCAATTTTTTCCGCAACCGTTGCGGAAGGGGTTTCGTTGACGTACTTTATAGCTTTGGTCACCGAGCGCAGAACTGCGTCAATCATTTCGGGGTTCTTGTCGATAAAACTCTGTTTTGCAGAAAAACAGGTATAGGGAATTTCGCCTGCCGCCTCGCCGACGGATGCGACAATATAGCCCTTGCCCGCCGCCTGATACTGGCTTGCGCCGGGTTCGAACATAGTGCAGTAGTCCGCAACGCCGCTCTCAAAGGCGGAGGTCATTAAGTTGAACGCAACGTCGTAATTTAAGTTCGCTGCGACCGAATTGAGCTTTAGGGTGTACTCAAAGGTCATAGCGGGCACGCCGCCCTTGCGCCCTGCAAGAATTTCTTTGCCTGCAAGGTTGCTCCATTTAAAGTCGGGCTCTTCAACCCTTCCCACCAAAAAACTGCCGTCTCGTTTTGTAAGCTGACCGAATACCTTAGGGCTGTCGGAAGAGCCGCCTGCTAAGACGTACAAAGCCGCCTCAGGTCCGCAGAAGGCAACGTCCGCTGCACCTGAAAGCAGCGCCGCCATAGTAGAGTCCGCACCGCCGCCGTTGGTTAGCTCTATGGTATAGCCTTCGTCGGCAAAATAGCCTAAAGCGTCTGCAAGATACAACGGGGTATAGAATACCGAGTGAGTTACTTCGTTAATTTTAATAACTTTATTTTCGCCCTTACAGCCTGCCAGAGAAAGAGGTATGGCAATAGCGGTTATAAGGGCAAATAAAAAACAAGTGATACGTTTTATCAATTATTTTTCCTCGCAAAAAATTTGATAATACATTGTATGCCGCCGTGCAGTCGTTTGACATTGAGAGCAGTTTTGATTTATAATTAATTTTGTATAATGCTGTATTTTATGGTTAAAGCATAGCTTTAAGCCGAGTTGCAAACTTAAGATAACTCATTTTATTAGAGGATATAATATGGAAAAGACTTACAACCCCAAAGACTTCGAAGACAGACTGTATAAGGACTGGGAAGAAAACGGCTACTTCCGTGCCGAAAGGGACCCCGATAAGGTACCCTTTACTATAATGATGCCGCCCCCTAACGTAACGGGGCAGCTCCATATGGGTCACGCCGTGGACGAAACCATGCAGGACGCAATCATAAGATTTAAGCGTATGCAGGGCTACTGCGCCCTTTGGCTGCCGGGAACCGACCACGCCGCAATTGCAACCGAAGTTAAAATCGTAGAGCAGATGAAGGCGGAAGGTCTTACCAAAGAAGAGCTCGGAAGAGAGGGCTTTTTAAAAAGAGCCTGGGCTTGGAAGGAAAAGTACGGCGACAGGATTGTAAGCCAATTAAAGAAACTCGGCTCTTCCTGCGACTGGTCCCGCCTTGCCTTCACTATGGACGAAAAATGCTCTAAGGCGGTAAGGGAAGTCTTCGTAAATCTCTACAATAAGGGACTTATCTACAGGGGTTCCCGTATAATAAATTGGTGTCCTTGCTGTAAGACTGCGCTCTCGGACGCAGAGGTCGAGTATTCGGAAGAGGCATCGTCCTTCTGGCATTTAAAATACTTTATCGAAGGCTCTGACCAGGAAGGGTTAATCGTTGCTACCACCCGTCCCGAAACGATGTTCGGCGATACGGCGGTTGCGGTCAACCCCGACGACCCCAGATACCAAAAGTATATCGGCAAAAACGTAATTCTTCCCATAATCAACAAACCCATACCCGTCGTTGCAGACGATCATGCGGATATGACCTTTGGTACGGGTTGCGTTAAGATTACCCCTGCGCACGACCCCAACGACTTCGAAGTCGGCTTAAGGCACAATTTAGAGAGCGTCACCGTTATGAACGAGGACGGCACTATGAACGCTAACGCAGGCAAGTATGAGGGTATGGACCGCTACGAGTGCAGAAAGGCGGTAGTGGAAGAGCTTAGAACGCTTGGCAACCTTGTAAAAATTGAACCCCACGCACACAACGTAGGACATTGCTATCGTTGCCAAACTTCGGTAGAACCCCGCATTTCCAAACAGTGGTTCGTCAAGATGGAACCCCTTGCTCGCCCCGCAATCAACGCAGTTACAGACAAAAAGACGACCTTCGTACCCGAAAGGTTTGCTAAGACCTATTACAACTGGATGGAAAACGTCAAGGATTGGTGTATTTCCCGTCAGCTTTGGTGGGGACACAGAATTCCTATTTGGTACTGCCCCGACTGCGGCAAGGTCATCTGCGCTAAGGAAGACCCCGACTGCTGCCCCGAGTGCGGAAGTAAGAATATCCATCAGGACGAGGACGTTTTGGACACTTGGTTCTCCTCGGCTCTTTGGCCGTTCTCAACCTTGGGCTATCCCGACGACACCTCCGATTTAGAGTATTTCTACCCGACCGACGTACTCGTTACGGGCTACGACATAATCTTCTTCTGGGTTGCGAGAATGATGTTCTCCGGCTTAGAGCATATGCGCAAAGTGCCTTTCCACTACGTTTTAATTCACGGCTTAGTGCGTGACGAGCAGGGCAGAAAGATGTCTAAGTCCTTGGGCAACGGCGTAGACCCCCTTGAAATTATCGATAAATACGGCGCAGACAGCTTGCGATTCTCTCTACTTCAGGGCGTTGCACCCGGTAACGATATGCGTTTTTCCGAGGCAAAGGTAGAGGCAAGCCGCAACTTTATGAACAAAATCTGGAACGCATCAAGGTTCGTAATTATGAACTGCGAGGGCAGAAAGATTAAACCTATCACGGAGATTAAACTCACCCCTGCGGATAAGTGGATAATTTCCAAATTGCAGTCGGCTATAAGGGACGTAACGCTTTCACTCAACAAGTTTGAATTCGGTTTAGCGTTGCAGACCCTGTACGATTTTACTTGGTCGGACTTCTGCGACTGGTATATAGAGCTCACCAAAGCCGCACTCTATTCCGAGGACGACGATAAGAAGGATAACGCTGTATCCGTCTTAACCTTCGTTTTGGAGAACACGTTAAAATTATTGCATCCCTTCGTACCCTTTATCACCGATGAAATTTACCGTTCGTTGCCTAATACTACGGGGTCGATTATGGTTTCCGAGTTCCCTAGATATAACTCTCGCTTAGCTTATAAGAAGGAGGCGGCGGCGTTCGAAGGCGTGATGGAGATTATCAAGGCAATAAGGGAGGTCAAGCTTGAAACGGGTTGCGCCCCCTCCAAAAAGGTAAACGTCTATATCTTAAGCGACGCTAAAAGGCTTATATCCGCAAATGCGGATTGCATTGCAAGGCTTGCGGGTGCGGCGTCCGTAAAGGTCATTGCCGCAAAAGAAGAAGTCGAAGGGCGTTCTTCCGCAAAGGTCGTAAGCGTTGGCACAATCTTAATACCCACGGGCGAGCTTATTGACGTCGATAAAGAGCGTGAAAGGCTAAATGCCGAGCTTGAAAAGGTTACGGCGGAAATCAGCCGTGCCGACGGCAAGTTAAACAACCGAGGCTTTATGGCAAAAGCGCCTAAAAAGCTCGTCGACGCAGAGAGAGAAAAGCTCGATAAATTTATCGAAATGCGCGAAAAGATTTTAATGCAGCTTAAAAATTTGTAAGGTGAACGATGGCAACTAAAAAAAGTTCTAATAAAGGCGGCAAGGGCAAAAAGAGCACTTCTAAAACTGCTGCAAAGGCGGTAAAGAATAAAAAGTTTATTGCGTTTATCGCAGTACTCGTCGCTATTATTCTTGCGGCGGTGCTTATCGTGTATTTCTTTTTCCCCGACGTTTTTAAAAGATTTGAGAACGCCTACTTAAACTACGTTCAAACGCTCTATTACGACAGTAACGACGACGACCCCGAAGGCACTAACGGCGCTAATGCCGTGCTTGCGCCCGACGGCGATTTAGAGGAAATTAAAGCAGGTGATTTTTCTATCCACTTTCTTGAGCTCGGCAATAAATATGCAGGCGATTGCACGCTTATAGACTGCGGCGATACCGAGATATTGATTGACGCAGGCTCAAGAAAGTCAAGCGCAACTACGATTAAAAGCTACGTCGACCAATACTGTGACGGCAAGCTTGAATACGTTGTGGCAACCCACGCCCACCAGGACCACATTGCGGCATTCGTAGGAACGGGCAGCGGAAATGCAAAGACGGGTATTTTATATAATTATGAAGTGGGTACTTTAATTCAGTTTTCCCGTCATAATTCAACCGCCGGTATCTACACAAGTTACGTCGAGGCTGTAGATTACGTCAGGGGTAAAGGAACGACGGTTATTAACGCAGGCGACCTGTTTGAAAACGGAAAACCTATCGGTAATTCAAACGTATTCGATATTTCCGGCGACGGAAAACTTACGTTGACAGTCCTCTACAACTATTATTACGATAACGACACGGCTGACGAAAACGACTATTCGGTCTGCACTCTGCTTACATATAAAGAGAGCGAAACGCAAATAAGCCACTACCTATTTACGGGCGATTTGGAAGGCGAGGGGGAAAGTAAACTCGTGCAGAACAACACACTACCCGAAGTAGTCTTGTTTAAGGGTGCGCACCACGGCAGTAAAACTTCTTCAACCGACCAACTTTTGTCGGTTATAAAGCCTAAATACGTTGCGGTATGTGCGTGCGCAGGTTCAACGGAATATACTACGAATAACGACAACACCTTCCCCACGCAGGCGTTTATAGACCGTGTTTCAGTCTATACCGACGCCGTTTACTGCACGTCTATTTGCTACGACTATAAGGCAGGTAATTTCGGCTCTATGAACGGCAATATAGTGTTCTACTATATGTCTGCGCAGACTACGGATAAGTTTAAACTCTACTGTTCAAACAATACTACCAAACTAAAGGATACCGAGTGGTTTAAGCAAAACCGAATGTGTCCAAGTAAATGGGCTTAAGGAGAGAAAACTATGACCGAGGATGAAAAGAGACGCCAAGAGGAAAAGGCAAGGCACGAAAAGACAAAAAAGACTTTAAAGATTATAGGCTTTGTACTGCTTGGCTGCGGTATAGTTTTAGACGTAATCTTTTTTGTAGATATGTTTTCCGCAATGGGTTCGTTTAACCACCCTACGCTCTTTTTCTGTGGGCTTATAGGTCTGCCTTTGACGGGTGTAGGTATTATGCTGTTGAGTATAGGCTTCCGCAGAGAGATTTCAAGCTATATGAAAAACGAAGGCGTACCCGTTATCAACGACGCTGCGCAGGATTTAAAGCCTGCCGTTAAAGCCGTAACCGAAGCGGTTAAGGAAACGGTCAGGGACGAGAAGAGCGATATAAGCAGCGAAAAGCCCACCGTCTGCCCTGCCTGCGGCAAGGAAAATCAGCCCAAGAATAATTTCTGTGACGGCTGCGGCGCACAGCTATATAAGGTTTGCCCCAAGTGCGGGGCAAGGCAGGAGGTAGATGATACGTTCTGCGGCAACTGCGGTACTAAGCTTGACGGTTAACAATTGCGCTCTTCATATAAGCGTTGCGTTTGCTGTGTCAGGTTAGTGATAAATGGGGTATACCCGAATAACGGCTAAACAATAATAAAACGACAAAGTCGGCGGTTGCCATACAGCAACCGCCGACTTAAACTATTTCACAATTATTTACTTATTCACTTTGTCCAGCAATTCCTTAACTGCGGTCTGCAATTTAGCAAGCGCCGCTTCTGCGTCTGCCTTGTTCTGCGCCTTAACCGAGTAGTAAATCTTAAGCTTGGGTTCGGTGCCGGAAGGGCGAACGCATACGAAACTGCCGTTCTTGAGTTCGTAGTATACGCAGTTGGTCTTGGGCGAGCCGATTGCGCTCTTTTCGCCCGTAACCATATCAGTTTTTTCGTCCTTGGAGTAATCTCTAAACGAGGCAACCTCGTACACGTCGAACTTGCTAACAGGGTCAACCTTGAGTGCGTCTACGACGGCGTTCATCTCCTTCATAGCGTTAAGACCTTGGTACTGAATGGAGACGTTGCAGTCAAGCACATAGCCGTAGGTCTTATAAATCTCGTTCAACCTGTCGAACACGGTCGTGCCCTTGTAGGTGTAGTAGCAAACCATTTCAGCGCACAGCATAGACGCAACGACTGCGTCCTTATCTCTTGCGTGCGTGCCACGGAGGTAGCCGCAGCTCTCTTCAAAGCCGAATACATAGGTATAGCTGTGGTCCTTTTCCCAAAGCTTAATCTTTTCGCCGATGTTCTTAAAGCCTACGGGTACTTCGAATAAGGTTACGCCGAACTTTTCGCAAATCGCCTTAGCCATACCCGTCGTTACGAACGACTTAACTACAGCCGCATTTTCGGGCAGAGCGTTATCCTCCTTTAAGCGGGTGAGTATGTAGTCCAAAAGCAGGATACCAACCTGATTGCCCGTCAAAGCCTCGAATTCGCCTTCGGAATTCTTAACTGCAACGCCGAGCCTGTCGCTGTCGGGGTCGGTGCCGAATACAACCGTTGCGCCTATCTCCTTAGCGAGGTCGATACCCATCGTAAGCGTCTCCTTGTATTCGGGGTTGGGTACTTTAACGGTGGAGAATTCGGGGTCTTTAGAAGTCTGCGCCTCGACGACCGTAGCCCTTATGCCGAGCTTTTTAAGTATGGTGGTTACGGGAATGTAGCCTGAACCGTGAACGGGGGTATAAACGAGCTTAAGGCTCTTGCCGCACGCCTTGACCGCCTTTTTGGAAAGGGTGAGCTTTTGCAATTCCTTATAGTACTTTTTGTCAACCTTAGCGGGAACTGCCTTTATGTACTTTTTAACCTGCTCTTCGGTGGGAGTAGGGCAGGAGAGGTAGTCGGTAATCTTGGTTATATAGCCGTAGACCGTCTTGGTGTCCTCTACGCTCATCTGTGCACCGTCCTCGCCGTATACCTTATAGCCGTTGTAAATCTTGGGGTTGTGCGACGCAGTAATCATAATGCCCGCAATCGTGTTAAGGCAGCGCACTGCAAACGAAAGCATAGGTACGGGATGAACGTCCGAATACAAATAGACTTTGATGTTGTTTGCGGCGAGTACCTTTGCGGCAGCCTCTGCAAACTCACGGCTCTTGAGGCGGGTATCGTAGGAAATCGCAACGCCCCTTTCCATAGCCTCTTCGCCCAAGCCGACGATAAACTGACTTAAGCCCTGTGTAGCCCTTCCTACGGTGTAAACGTTCATCTTGTTCGTGCCGTAGCCGATAATTCCCCTCAAGCCCGCAGTGCCGAACTCAAGCTCTGCACCGAACGAGTACTCGATTTCTTCGTTGTTGTCCTTAATAGACGTAAGCTCTCTCTTTCCTTCCGCATTAAGCCTGTCATCCGCAAGCCAGCTTTCGTACAGAGCTATGTATGCGGGTTTTTCGCCATTTGCCATAAATTAATTTTCCTCCTTAATTTAAAGACGTTTCGTGCGCATAGGGTAGTTTTACGCCGAATAACCTTCTATACTATTATATAAAATAAAATCCCCCTTGTAAAGGGGGAAATCAAAATTTGTAAAGCCATAATTTAAATTATTTTTAACGTTCGTCCTTAAAAAACTGCTCCGTCGTCATTTTTGCGTCCTTCTGCGGCCCTATAATTACATAATCGTCGATGAAGAACTTCAGTGAATTATTGTCGCAATAGTTTACGAATTGATAGCAGGTTAAAAGCATCGTACCCGCAGGAACGGTTATTATCAACGCTGCGCCGAAGGTCAAAAGACCGCAGATTGCGTTAAGCACGAATATCACGATAACCATAAAGATTAACGTCGAAAGTACCCTCAAGAATGCGCCTTTTTTAGGGTGTAGACAGTAGGACATCGCCTTGCGGTTATTGCAATTGCTGTGCAGTATGTGGGGCATCCAATCGGTGGTAAGCGAAAACTTAAGCGCAAAGATAAGTATTATCATAGCCGACGCTATAAACAGCCTCAAAAGCAGGGGCGCAAACGCCAAAGCCTTGAATGCGATTGCCCATATAAGCACGCCGCCGATTGCGTAGAAGAGCAAGGATACGGGAGTGTAGATAACAGCGTACAGGCAAGCCCTTCTCAAATCTTTTAAAAGAGTTGCCGCATAGGGGGTGTGCGCCCTGAGCATCATTCTGTTGTTGAGCGTTTCGCCTAAGCCGAAGTCGCCGACTGCGCAAAGGAAGTAGTAGATAAAGAGAATGATTATCGCACAGATTACGTCTACGGCAATCAGCCCGTTGGAAGTCAGCATTCTCATAAAGTCGCCCATTGCGGCTTTAATGCTCGTAAGCGACGCCTCCAAATCGGTGAGTTTGAGCGCAGAAATGTCGGCGAAAAATGCCTTCAGCTCTGTGCTGAGCACGCCGTACTCCGCAGTCGACTGTACCACGTTTAACGAAGGTATAATAACCGCTAAACTGAGCGCACAGACTATTGCAACGACGATAATTCTGTACAGGAGCAGCTTATAAGTCGTTGCGATGTTGTCGATAAACACCAGCAAAGAATGTTTAAACCTCATTGTAATCTCCTACGCAAGTTTAAAATTAATTAAACTCAGATTAAATTTCAACTATTTTGCCCACCGCCTTACCGTTCGATATAACGAGGTAGAGGTAGGAATTTTGCGAATACCTTGAAAGCGTACCGGGGTTGAAAAGCATCGTCTTGCCGATTTGTATTTCGGCTGCACAGTGCGTATGCCCGAACAGCGCAACGCCGCAACCCGTCTCCTCAGCTCTGTAGGCAAGCCTGTCGTAACCGCATTTCACGCCGTATCTGTCGCCGTGACAGGCAAAGATTTTTACGCCTTCGATTTCAAGCGTAAGCTCGTTTTCGCCGAGTTTCATAAAATCGCAGTTGCCGTTGATTAAATAGACTTTATCGCAGAACGACTTTTTTATATATTGTCCGTCGGAGGAGGTATCGCCTAAATGGATAATATAGTCGCTTTCGGCAAAGACGGGAAAGAGTTTATCAATTGCCGCACGGTTGCCGTGGCTGTCGGAAAGTACGCAAACGCTCTTCATTGCAGTTTAGATAGCAAATCTTCTAAGGCGCGGTAGCGGTGGGATACTGCGTTCTTTTCCTCTTCGTCAGCCTCGCCGAAGGACTTTTCAAGGTCGAATGAATAGAACAGGTTGTCGTATCCGAAACCCTTGTTGCCTATCTCCTCGAAAAGTATTTTGCCCTCGGTATATCCCTCGCCGAACAGCGTTTCTCCCTTTTCGTTGATGTAGCAGACGGCGCATACGAAACGGGCGTTGCGCTCCGAAATGCCCTCCATACGCTTAAGAAGTAGCGCCCTGTTGTCCTTAAAGTCTCCGCCCGAAAAGCGTGCGGAATATACGCCGGGCGCACCGCCGAGCGCATCTACGCACAAACCCGAATCATCTGCAATGGTCGGGCGCTTAAGTTCGTCGAATACGGCTTTGGCTTTGATATAGGCGTTGTCCTTAAAGGTCTTGCCCGTCTCGTCGGGTTCGCCCTTAAAGCCCGCTTCTCGCATGGATATAAATTTTACGTTGGGGATAATCTCTTTAAATTCCTCGATTTTCCCGAGGTTGCCGCTTGCGACTACGATTTCTTTAGGGAATTTTTTAAAGTTCATAACTTCACCGCAAGTATATTATATATGATTTAATTTCAAATGTAAAGTACTTTTATTCTTCCCACTTAAGCCTATGGAGTTCGCCCACCTCGTTAAAGCCTTCAAAGTTGTTTTGCCTTAAGCCCTCGTAGACGGCAATCGCCACCGAGTTGGAGAGGTTTAAACTCCTCAAGTCCCCAAGCATAGGTATCCTTACGCAGGTTTTTTCGTGCTTGATTAAAAGCTCTTCGGGCAGACCCTTCGTCTCCTTGCCGAATACGAGGAAGTCGCCCTTTTTATAGTGCGCCTCGTCGTGCCTGTGCCTGCCTTTAGTGGTAAAGTAGTAGAACGTGCCTTCGGGGTAGGCGGAGAAGAGCTCGTCGATATTCTCCCAAATTTTAACCTCTACGAACTGCCAGTAGTCCAGCCCTGCCCGTTTTAAATATTTGTCGCTTATTTCAAAGCCGAGCGGCTTGATAAGGTGCAGTACGCAACCCGTCGCCGCACAGGTGCGGGCAATATTGCCTGTATTTTGCGGTATTTCAGGCTCTACCAAAACTATATTGAACATACGGATATTGTATTGCAAATCACAACTAAAAGCAAGTCGCTTTAAAAAACTTTTTCATATATTTGACAAAATACTCGTTTAGTTGATAAGATTATAGTATGGGGAAAATGCGTTTTCTCTTAAACAGGAGCGTTATGTATGAGTTTTGAACAGGTAATGCTTATTATAAACAGCCTCTTTTTCGTGCTCGGCGGCGTCGCCGTATTTATGATAGGTATGGAATTGATGGGCAGCAACCTTGAAAAGGCGGCGGGCAGTAATATCCGTAAGCTAATGGGCAAGGCGGCAAGAAACCGCTTTACGGGCATCGGAACGGGTGCGGTCGTAACGGCAATCGTCAACAGCTCTTCGGCTACTACGGTTATGATTGTCGGCTTCGTTAACGTTGGGCTTATGACGCTCTCTCAAGCGGCGTCGATTATAATGGGCGCAAACATAGGTACGACCATTTCTGCGTTTATTATGGCGTTATCGTCGACGGGCGGCGCAATCGACGTTGCGGCGATTTTCGCCTTAATAGCCTTCGTCGGACTCTTAATGACGATGATTTCCAAAAAGGAAAAAGTAAGAAGAGTGGGCAATATCCTCTCGGGTATCGGTCTTATCTTCGTCGGACTTGAATTTATGTCCGTGTCGGTGAGCAACCTCATTTCGGACGGCAGCCCCGTTAAAACCTATATCGAGGGTATGTTTATCACACTCGGCAGTGCTGGCGGCAAGCTCACTTGGCAGATTCCTGTGCTTTTCCTCTTAGGCTTAGTGCTTACCGCACTTATGCAGTCCTCTGCGGCTATTACGGGTATCGTTATCACGCTTGCGACGAACGGTCTCGTCACTCTGCCTATGGCTATGTGCGTAGTGCTCGGTACTAATATCGGTACTTGCTGTACTTCGCTCCTCTCGTCAATCGGCGCAAGCACTAACGCAAAGAGGGCGGCGGTCGTACACCTTTTGTTCAACGTTTTGGGCTGTTTCATATTTATTTGGCCCGTTGCGTTTGCGGGCGAACAGATTGCTGATTTGCTCTCGTTTATCCCCAGCGTACAGTGGCAGGTAGCAATCTTCCATATGCTCTTCAACGTGCTTACCACGTTCGTTCTCGTTTGGTTTATTAAGTATATCGTCAAACTCGCATGCATATTCGTACCCGAATCGAAAAAACCCGTTACGGAAGAATTGCACGAAACGTTGGACGTCCGTCTGCTAAAAACCCCTGCAATCGCCGTCGGTCAGGCACGCAAGGAAATCGTGAGAATGGCGGATTTGGCTTTTGCAAACTACAAGCGTTCTTTGGAGATGTTGCTCTCGTATAATACGGAGAGCAAGGAACAGTTCGACGAAACGGAGAGGGAGATTAACGGGCTTAATAAGTATATTACGCAGTTCTTGATAAAGCTCTCCTCCGAACCCATTTCGGAAGTGGACGAAAAGAAGGTGTCGTCCTTCTATCACGTTACGTCCGATATAGAGAGGATAGGCGACTATGCGGAAAATATCACCGAGTTTGCGGCGCAGATGGTGGAGGCGAACGCTAAGTTCTCCGAACATGCCGTGCAGGAGATTAGCGAGATGGATAACCACCTCAGCGAGCTATATAAAAACGTCAGAGAGGCGTTCGCTAACCGCAGTCTCGACTATATGTACGTTATAGAAAAAGAGGAAGAGGAGACGGATAAGGTCTGCAAGGTTATGCACCAGTCGCATATACGCAGAACAAATGAGGGCAGGTGTTCGCCCGAGGCAGGTTCGGTCTATCTGCAACTCGCCGTGAATATGGAAAGAATAGGCGACCATATGTTCAACGTCGCTAATTCCGTAAAAACTTACGCACAGGACGAGCATAAATAACGGTAAAATAAATTTATCAAAGTTTTTTGCAAAAAGGCGTAAAACCGCTTGACAAAACAGTGGGTTATTTAATAAAATGATAAAGCTTTAGCGAAAGCGGAAAAGCTTACCGCGGGGTAGAGCAGCCAGGTAGCTCGTCGGGCTCATAACCCGGAGGTCGCGCGGTTCGAATCCCGCCCCCGCAACCAAAATTTCCGCTTTCGCTATTATGGCGACGTAGCTTAGTTGGTCTATAGCGGCCGGTTCATACCCGGCAGGTCGGCGGTTCGAATCCACCCGTCGCTACCAAAATTAAATATAAGTATGTCGTACAAATTGCGGCATATATAAGGCCCGTTGGTCAAGAGGTTAAGACATCACCCTTTCACGGTGGTATCGTGGGTTCGATTCCCGCACGGGTCACCACTTGAAACCTAAATCGAACCACTATTATTTAGTGGAGGTCGGTTTAGGTTTTTTGTTTGCTCTTTTTTCGGTAATGTCCTGTAAATGGCATAAATGGGCTTTTGTAGGCTCGCTATTATTTAGGACGTGTATTTACTCAAATCAAGCATAACGGCGGTTTATGCCGCAAAAGGCTATTGACTGAAATTGCGGTGTGTTAGGCTCGTGTGCCAAAGGCAAACCAAAACCCGACTGTTAATCAGTCGGGTTGCTGTGTTTCGCCCTTATTTGCCTACCAACACACCGCAAGCCAAGTTTCGGTCAATAGCACTGTGGAATAAATAGCCGTTTGTCTATGGCTATATATAAAATTCTATCGTCAAACTTTCAAATACTCTATTTTCAATAGTTTCAGAGTAAAATAAAAAGCCCTGACCGTTTTCGTGGTCAGGACTATTTGTTATAGGGAAGTTGTAATATATTTGAATTTTATCGTCATATAACACGACTTCTTTTATAAAGTAATTGATAAGCAACTGCGGTTCTAATTTTAACGACTGCTCTATATAAGTTCGTAGTTCTTTTTCGGTATAGCGAACTACCGTTTTACTTTTCTCTAACAGTATGCGCCGTTCAATGTCTTGCTGTTCATTTTCAAGCTCGTGTAAACGCTTATTGGTGGTGTTGCTTACAATACCGTTTTCAATGGCAGTAACTAAATTGTTCAACGCCGTTTCATTCTGCTTTTGCTCCCTGTAAAGAGCATTTAGCGTCGAATTTGCCTTGCATTTCTGCTCCTGTAAATTAAGCAAATTATGAATAATATACTCGATTATATGCGGTCTGCTCATAATGTCAATGGTGGTATTGATAATCATATTTTCCAAAGCGTCTTTGGGTATGACTGACTTATTACAATTGTTTACTCTTGCTTTTCTGCCACGGCATTTGTAGTAATATCTTTTCTCACCGTTACGCCCTGTGCCGTTTTCTGCAATAATGGACTGTCCGCAATATCCGCACTTTAATTTGTGCCTTAAAAGATAAACTACTTCAACGCTACGTTTACCGTGCTTGTTTGCATTGATAATCGCCTGTACTTTTTCAAACGTTTCAGTGGGTACGATTTGTGGATACATATTATCAACTACTTCATCACCGCATTTATACACGCCTAAATACTTGTTGTTTTTAAGAATATTGTAAACGGTATTCCTTGCAAAAGGCTTGCCTTTGTACTGCTTACCATTCAAGGTTAATTGTTTGATTATGTCCTTAACGTAAACACCGCCTGCAAATTGAGCGTACATAAATCTTACATTTTCGGCTCTTTCTTCGTCAATGACAACTTTTCGTCCGTCAACTTTATATCCGTATGGAACGCCACCGCCTTGGTAGTTGCCTTTTAATCGGGTTTCACGCATACCACGTTTAACCTTTTGCGAGAGTTCTGCGCTGTAATATTGGTTCATACCTTCTAACAAACTTTCAAGTATAATTCCTTCGGGTGTGTCGGGTATATTTTCCATAGCTGATAATACCTTAACGCCATTATCTCTTAATGTCTTTTTGTGAATAGCGGTAGCGTATTTATCACGGCTAAAACGGTCTAATTTGTAAACTAAAACATAGTCCCATTCCTTGCGAGAACTGTCTTTAATCATACGTTGAAAGTCCGCTCGGTTGTCGTTTGTGCCTGTCATTGCTCGGTCTATATATGTATCAAGTATAAGTATATCGTGAGATTTTGCATAATCTTCACATACACGCAACTGACCTTCAATAGATTGTTCGGACTGCTGGTCGCAACTGTAACGGGCATAGATAACTGCTGTTTTCATTGTTAATTTAAACTCCTTTAAAATTGATTTTTAACTTTTGTCTTTCGACAAGGGGCGAACAAACGGAAACACAATGGCTTTATAGTTGCCTGTCCTTAACTTGCTTTCCGTCAAGTGTTGCCGAATGGCAATACACTTTACACTTGACGGAAAGTGGGTTTTCGTTTAAGCTCCGCCGGTCGATAGACAAAACGTTCAATTACACTTGGGCATTTGCTTAATGACTTCGGGGCATACCTTGCCCATTAGTACGCCTTGGTCGATACATTCAAAATCGTCTGCAAGTATCAGTTTTCTATCGTCAACGCCATAAGGACAAAGAACGTCGTCGTCCAGAATATCGCTCTTGATATAAGTAGGCAGTTTACCGCCGTAAACCAATCTTTCCCCCGATTTCTCAATGTATTTGAGCAGGTATTTAACCGACTGTGTTATATCTCTCGGCAACTCTATTGGCTTAAAATCGTTTCGCCCGAAGTGCTTTAAGAAATGCGTATTTTGATAGGTTGTCTGCATACGCTTGCTCTTGGTGCTGTAATCTTTAACTTCTACAATCTCGCCTGTCATTTCAGGTGTGTAGAAAATCCCGTGGAAGTGCAGGCGTTGCTTTTCAGGACTTCGCTCCCACACCCCAACGTACTTCCAACCCTTACGGCTTACAAGGTGTTTTAAAGTGTTCTGCAACTTCTTTTTAAAACTCTCTTCCGTGTGCATAGCTCCGTCATAAGTGAACGTTACGAAATAATTCCATTCGCCCTGCGTGTAGATTTTTCGCCATAGCCTTGTATTGCGCTTGATAGCATTGGTTTTCTTTCGCTCCATATTCTTGGCTATGAACTCGCTTGTTTCCTGTTTGCTCTCAAACTCGCCTTGAAGTTTGTCGGCTATGTACTTTTTTCGCTCTCTCTTGGGCAGAGCTTGACACTCCTTATAAGCTGTTTCAAACTTGTCCTTTGGTGTAGCGGTAGTAGGTTCTTCGGGTAGCAATTTAGGCTTTGCTCTCCGACCTTTGCGGTTACTGCTTGGAAAATTTTCTTTGGGTATTCCAATGTAATGACTTCCGTCATAGTAGATTTTTGTTTCTTTAAATGGCATAAATTCCTCCTTATTTTTAGTTAATATATACAAACATATGTTTGCTTGAAAGGTAAAAAAATATAGGTTATTTACTCATTGTTATCGCTTTCTTTCAACTGCATAATGCGTGCCAAAAGCGTTTCAAAAAAGGTACGCTGTTCGGCAT